>CAXUIQ010000026.1:0-7844 GCA_964250815.1 uncultured Acetobacteraceae bacterium | reverse complement strand
GGCGTGGCCGGCGCGGCCGCAGGCGCCACGCCGCCCATCGACTGCCAACGGCCGATGCCGGGTGCTGCGCCCGCCCGGTAGGGGCGCCTTTGGGCGCTGCCGCTGATCGCGGTCACGCGATGTTCAACCAGGCCCCGGCATCCCGTGCGGCGCTGCCGGGTTCTCGCCGGAACACATTCCCGAGGACCCGGCCATGCGCGCACTGATCTGGAACGGCAAAGAGGACATACGCTGCGAGACCGTGCCGGACCCGACCATCCAGGACGGCCGCGACGCGGTCATCAAGGTGTCCGCCTGCGCCATCTGCGGCTCCGACCTGCACCTGATGGGCGGCTTCGTGCCGACGATGGAGAAGGGCGACGTGCTCGGCCACGAGTGCATGGGCGAAGTCGTCGAGGTCGGCCGCGACAACGCCAAGCTCAAGATCGGCGACCGCGTCGTGGTGCCGTTCACCATCTGCTGCGGCGAGTGCCGGCAGTGCAAGTGGGGCAACTGGTCGGCGTGCGAGCGCACCAACCCCAACGGCGAGATGCAGGCCAAGCAGTACGGCTACCCGCTGGCCGGGCTGTTCGGCTTCTCCCACATCACCGGCGGCTTCCCCGGCGGCCAGGCGCAGTATGTCCGCGTGCCCTATGCCGACGTGGGTCCCATCAAGGTGCCGGAAAGCCTCACGGACGAGCAGGTGTTGTTCCTGTCCGACATCTTCCCGACGGCCTACATGGCGGCCGAGCATTGCGAGATCACGCCGGAGGACACCATCGCCATCTGGGGCTGCGGCCCTGTCGGCGTGCTGGCGGCGAAGTCCTGCTTCCTGTTGGGCGCCAAGCGGGTCATCTCCATTGACACCGTGCCGGAGCGCCTGGCGCTGGCACGCGAGGCCGGCGCCGAGACGATCGATTTCGGCACCCAGAACATCCAAGACACGCTGATGGAGATGACGCACGGCCAAGGTCCGGACGCGGTGATCGAAGCGGTAGGCATGGAAGCCCATGGTGCTGACACGCTGATGCAGAGGGTCAGCTCCGCCGTGATGTCGGCAACTGTGAGCATGGAACGCCCTTTTGCGCTGAACCAGGCTATCCTCGCCTGCCGGCCCGGCGGCATCGTGTCGATGCCGGGCGTGTTCGCCGGGCAGGTCGGCCCGGTTGCGCTGGGCGCGTTCATGCAGAAGGGCCTGACCTGGAAGACCGGGCAGACCCACATGCAGCGCTACCTCAAGCCGCTGCTGGAGCGGATCGAGAAGGGGGAGATCGACCCGTCCTTCATCATCTCGCACCGGGCCAGCAGCCTGGAAGACGGGCCGGAGCTTTACAAGACGTTTCGAGACAAGAAGGATAAATGCACCAAGGTGGTGATGCGGCCGAACGGGTGAGGTAGGGCAGGCGCTCTCGAACTCTGCTCACCGTGAGCGCCGTCCGATGCGGGACGGCGTTCTACGCGTTGGGGGCTGTCAACCTTGCTGCTCCACGGGCGCAAGTTTCAGCCCGTCGTAGAGTTCCCGCATCGGGATTTCGACGCTGATTTCCGGCATCGCGAGCGTATCGTTGGCGTTCAGCCTTCCCAAGCCCCAGCCGGTTTCAGCGCGAGTGAAAACCGTGGCGACTGGCTGGTCCTGTTCAAGCATGACGTAGCGTTGCACAGAAGGCAGTGAGCGGTATTCCAGAAGCTTGGTCGTGCGGTCGGTCCTAGCGGTGCTTTCGGACATCACCTCGAAGATCACGACGGGATCAGCCGCCACCGTGGCATCACGGGCAACTGGCGTGCAGGACACGAAAGCGTCGGGGTAGCGGTACCCCGGGCCGGTTTGGATCTTGATGTCAGGGCCACGGACATAGCAGATCTTGCTACGCAGCCGGATTGTAAGCGCTGTAATAATGTTGGCCTGGATCGCCGCATGGGCGTCGGTGCCGCCCGTCATTGCGACCGGCTGGAAGCCGTCGAACTCCCATTTCAGTTCCTGAGTGGCTTCCCAGGCCAGGAACTCGGCGGGCGTTATCGTTTCGTAATGCCGTTGGCTCATCGCTTGCGCCCTCCAGGTCTCAGCCCACGATAGCGCGTTTCCCTGTCCCTCGCCCCCTCACTTCCCTGCCCGCACCCGGCGCAGCAGCAGCCGCACCGACCCCGGGTTCGCCGCATGCGGATGCGCCGCAGCCAGCACCAGGGGCCGCAGTTCCGGCTGGTTTAGCCACATCGGGAACTCGCGCCGGATCACGCCGCCGGTCTCGCCGCTGCCGCGCCCCGTGATCACCTCGACGCAGCGCAACTTCTCCGCGTGCGCGGCGCCCAGGAACTCCCGCAGGGTGGAGAAGGCCCGCTGGGCCGTGCGCCCGTGCAGGTCCAGGGTGCGGGACGCCGAAAGCTTGCCCGCGCGGAAGCGGGTCCAGGTCGCCTTGTCCACGCCGGGTGGATGCTGGCCGATCAACACCGGGGCCAGCCGCTGCACGGCCGGCACGGGCGCCTGCGGCACGGCGCGCGGCGTGGACCGAGAGGGCGTTGCCGGCTCCGCCGGGGCCTGCGGCACGGACACGCCGGCCCGGGGCAGGACGTGGCGGACATACAGCGCCCAGGTGGCGCGGTCCTGCTCGGACAGGCCCAGGCGGCGCGGCGCGGGCATCAGGCGGCGGCGCGGGCGGCCGGGTCGTCCTCGATCAGCACGACGTGGAGGCGGCGCGGGCCGTGCGCGCCCAGTTCCAGCGTCTGCTCGATGTCGGCGGAGCGGGACGGCCCGGTGACGAGCATGACGTTGCGCGGCATGAAGCCGCCGGTCACGGGGTCGTGCCGCTCCGCGCGCAGCAGGTCCCAGGCATCCTCGTACGCCCCCACCACCCGGCTCGTCCGCAGCACCACGACGGCGGTGTCGGCCAGCAGGTTGAGCGTGGTCGGGCGCTCCGGCGCGGAGGGCAGCATCAGGGTGCCGGTCTCGGCGATGCCGGCGAAGCCGTGCTGCAGGCTGACCAGGTCCGTCCCCTCCGCCCGGCCCTCGCGGACCACCAGCAAGGGGCGGGCGGACCACGGCAGGGCGCGCAGTTCCGGATGCGGCGCCATGACGAGGTGCGAGGGCAGGTTCTGCCCGGCGAGGTAGTCCGCCACCGCCCCCGGCACTTCGTCAGGGCCGGGCACGCGGGCGACGGTGCCGAACTCCTTTTCGATGTTGCGGACCAGAAGGGCGACCTGGTCGGGCCGGGGCACCTGGCTGCGGGCGGGAACCAGGTGCCGCGGCGGGTGCGCCATGCGCGCCCGCAGCATCGCCGCCTGGTCGCCCGGCAGCGGCCCGCGCTTCAGCCCGCGGCGGATCGCGCCGAGGATCGCCTCCTTGCTCATCGGCCGGCGGCCCGCTGCCCGCGGGCGTAGCGGGCGAAGAAGGTGTCCCCCTCGGGCGCCGGCAGGTCGCGCCCTTCGGTCCAGCCGCTGGCAAGCGGCAGATTCGCGAACCGCCCATGGCGGCGCCCCAGGAGGCCAAGCGCCACGGCGCCCGCCCGCGCCGCCATGCGGTACAGCGCCGGGCGGCGGGCGAAATAGGCCCAGAGCGCCAAGTTGCTGCGGACGCCGCCGGGCTGCAGGTGCCGCTCGAACTCGCGCTCACGCCAATGGCGCATCATCTTGGGCAACGGGATCTTGACCGGGCAGACGCTTTCGCACTTGCCGCAGAAGGTGCTGGCGTTGGGCAGGTGCCCGGCCTTGTCCACGCCGATCAAGGAGGGCGTCAGCACGCTGCCCATGGGGCCGGGGTACACCCAGCCATAGGCGTGCCCGCCGACCGCGCCGTACACCGGGCAGTGGTTCATGCAGGCGGCGCAGCGGATGCAGCGCAGCATCTCCTGGAACTCGGTCCCCATCATCGCCGACCGCCCGGCATCCACGATGACGACGTGGTACTCCTGCGGCCCGTCCAGGTCGCCCGGACGCCGCCCGCCGGTGCTGAACGTCGTATAAACCGAGAAGTCCTGCCCAGTGGCGGAGCGCGCCAGGATGCGCAAGAGGCTCGTCGCGTCCTCCAGCGTCGGCACCACCTTCTCGATGCTGGCGAGCGCGATGTGGACGCGCGGCAGCGTCTGCGTCAGGTCGCCATTGCCCTCGTTGGTCACGATCACGCTGCTGCCGGTCTCGGCGATCAGGAAGTTGGCGCCGGTGATGCCCACGTCCGCCGCCAGGAACCGCTGCCGCAGCTCCGTGCGCGCTTCCGTCAGGATGTCGCGCCGCTCCGCGAACACCCGGTCTGCCGGGAGGTCGGTGTGGGACAGGCGAAACTGCGCTTCCCAGTCCTCCCGGTTCAGGTGGAAGGCGGGGGCGATGATGTGGCTCGGCGTTTCCTGGCGGAGCTGGATGATGTACTCGCCCAAGTCCGTCTCGATGGGCGCGATGCCGGCGGCCTCCAGGTGGGCGTTGATGCCCAGTTCCTCGGAGATCATCGACTTGCCCTTGGTCACGGTGCGGGCGCCGGCCTCCCGGCAGACGCGCAGCACGGCGGCGCGGGCGTCCTCCGCGGTGCTGCACCAATGGACGTGTCCCCCGGCGCGCTGCACGTTGGCCTCAAAGGTTTCCAGGTAGAAGTCGAGGTGGGCCAGCGCGTGGTTCTTGATGTCGCGCCCGATGTCGCGCAGGCGCTCGAACTCCGGCAGGTTGGCGACGGCGGCGGTGCGCCGGGCCATGAACTGCGGCTTGCTGAACGCCAGCGCCTTCTGCAGCCCGGCGTCGGCGAGCGCGTGGCGCGCGTTGGTCTTGAACTCGGGCGAGGTGGTCAGCATGGAGGCGTCTCCCGGGCCACGAAACAACGGGCGTGGCGGATGTTGCTTTGTAATCTAGCGCGCACGCGGTTCCGCGCCAGTCCTGCGCCTCAGTCCCCGCCATGGACGGGCGGGCACGACCCTGCCAAACAGCGCCGCATGGCCCTTCCCCGCCGAACCCTTCTCGCCAGTCCCCTCGCCGGCCTGTCCCGACGTGCGGCGGCACGGCCCCGGCCACTCCGCGTCGGCGTGCTCACCACCCTGTCCGGCCCGGCGGCGGACGGCGCCGGGCAAGGCTCGGTGGTCGCCGCCCATATGGCCGCCGAGGCGCGTCCGGACCTCGCGGTCGAAATCCTGGCCGCCGACATGGGGGACCGCCCGGACATCGGCGCGGGCCTCGTGCGCGAATGGTTCGACCAGGAGGGCGTCCATGCCGTGCTGGACGTGCCGAACTCGGCGACCGCGCTCGCCGTCGCGGAGGTGGCGCGCGACCGCAACCGCATCGCCCTGTTCAGCGGCGCCGGCGCCGCCACGCTGACCGGCGCGGCCTGCGGTCCGAACCACCTGCAATGGACCTACGACACGGCGGCGCTGGCCTCCGGCACGGCCGCGGCCATCTTGGCGGAGGGCGGCGGCACCTGGTTCTTCATCACCGCCGACTACGCCTTCGGCCACGCCCTGCAACGCGACGTGACCGCCGTGGTCGAGGCCGGCGGCGGGCGCGTGCTGGGATCGGCCGCGTTTCCGAACGAGACGCCCGACTTCTCCGCCCTGCTGCTGCAAGCGCGGGCGAGCGGCGCGGAGGTCATCGGCCTCGCCTGCACCGGAGCGCCCTTCGAGACGCTGGTGAAGCAGGCCGCCGAGTTCGGCATCGCCCGGGGCGGCCAACGTCTGGCGAGCCTGCTGTGCCTTGTCACCAACGTGCATGCCATCGGCCTGGCCGACGCGCAGAGTCTTTTGGTGACGGAGCCGTTCTACTGGGATCTCGACCCCGGCACCCGGGCCTTCGCCGCCGCCATCGCCCCGCGCAACCGCGGCATCGCGCCCACCATGGTCCATGCCGGCGTGTTCTCCGCCACGTCCCATCTGCTGCGGGCCGTAGGCGAGGGCGCGGACCCCGGCGACGGCCGGGCAACGATCGCCGCGATGAAGCGCCTGCCAGCGGAAGACGCCCTGTTCGGCCGCAGCACCCTGCTCGCCAACGGCAGCGTCACCCATCCGATGCACCTGTTCCAGGTCAAGGCGCCGGGCCAGTCGTTTGGGCCGTGGGACCTTTACCGGCTGCTGCGGACCATCCCGGCCGAGCAGGCGTTCCGCGGCGCCGCCGCGTCCGGCTGCACCCTGGCCGGCTGACTACGCCTGGACGGGCTTGGCCTCCGCCGCCCGGCCCTTCTCGGAGGCGCGGGCCTGGCCGATGGGCGGCACGTCGCCGGTCATGCCGGCCAGCACTTCCGCGATGTGGCGGACCCGCACGGCGCTGCCCTCCCGCGACAGGCGGCCCGCCATGTTCAGCAGGCAGCCCAAGTCCCCGGCCAGCAGCGTGTCCGCCCCGGTTGCCGCCACGTCCTTCGCCTTGTCCGACACCATCCGGGTCGAGATGTCCGGGTACTTCACGCAGAACGTGCCGCCGAAGCCGCAGCACACCTCCGGCTCCACCATCTCCCGCAGTTCCAGCCCGGCGACGCCCGCGAGCAAGGCCCGCGGCTGCGCCTTGAGGCCCAGCTCGCGCAGGCCGGAGCAACTGTCGTGGTAGGTGACGGCGCCGGGGTAGTTGGCCGCCACGGCGTTCATGCCCATCACGTCCACGAGGAAGCCGGTCAGCTCGTGGGTGCGCCCGCCCAGCGCCTCCGCCCGGGCGCGCAGGTTGGGGTCGTCGTCGAACAAGTGCGGCAGGTGGTGCTTGATCATGCCGCCGCACGACCCTGACGGGACCACCACGTAGTCGTAGCCGCTGAATGCGTCCAGCACGCCGCGGGCGATGTCGCGCGCCGTGGCGCGGTCGCCGCTGTTGTAGGCGGGCTGGCCGCAGCAGGTCTGGGCGCGCGGCACCTCGACCTGGCACCCTGCCTGCTCCAGCAACTTGATCGCGGCGAACCCCACCGTGGGCCGGTGCAGATCGACGAGGCAGGTGACGAACAAGGCGACGCGGGGGCGGGATTGCAGCATGGCGCTTTAGTTAGGCCGCTCAGCCAGTTTCTGCCAGACGGAAGTCTTGGCGAGAGCACTGCATTGAGTTCCGGTTCCCGTCCCAAAACGGTAGGTCCAACGCACGCCGCAAAAAGAGCGTCTGCCGCGGAGCGCACGGTCAGCCAGTGGCTCGTCAGCGAAACGACGAGCGCGATCCAGTGCCTCGCCAGATTACGCTTTCAGCATAAGCCGAGTGGCGCATTCTAATCGAGCAGGACGCGGCGCATGTGCCCGCTTGGCAAACTCGATCACCCGGCACGTCGGCTCGACCGGCAGCCCATAGTGAATCCCTGCCGCGATCCGCTCCGCGGTAAAGCCATCCTTTGCATTGTCGATCACCGCTTGGGCTGGAACCCGGGTCCCGCAGATCACCCACGCACCCGATACCCTGCCAGGCACGCGCTCAACGCCGGAACACTGGCTCCAGTCAAGCATGCAGGCCCCCTCTGATTGCCGTGCCAACCCTAGCCAGACCGCGCCGCGGCCAGCCGCCAAGCCGGGTCAGGCTGGTTCAGCGTGCGCTCGAAGGTCCAGATGTCGGTGATCTCCGCCACCGCGTCCGCACCCGCAACCGGCTTGCCGGCGCGGTCCAGCGTTTCCGAAACCTGGTCCGACACGATGCGCAGCGTGATGGCGGCCTGGTTGCCGGACAGGACGGCCTCCTCGACCGTGAGGCCCTGGATGCCGCGGATTTCGCTCCGCTGGGTCTCGCCCGCGGCTTCCCGGGCCGCGATGGCCGACTCGAAGCTGCGGTAGGTGTCGTCGGTCAGCAGCGGGCGCAGCGCCACCCGGTCGCCGGCGGCGAAGGCGCCGACGATCAAGCGGAACGCGGCCTCCGCCCCATTGAGGAAATGCTGCGGGTCGAAGCTCCGGTCCGCCGCCTGCATCTGCGCCAATGCCGCGCCGGCCGGGGTGCCAGGGTCGGGCAGCGGG
>CAXUIQ010000025.1:0-16695 GCA_964250815.1 uncultured Acetobacteraceae bacterium | reverse complement strand
TGGCGGTGAACCACTTGGCGTCGCCGATGCACTCGGCGGCGATCAGCAGCCGCTCGGCATTCATGCCGTCCAGGATGTAGCGGAAGCCCCGGCCTTCCTCGCCCAGCAGGCTGTCCGCTGGGATGGGCATCTCGTCGAAGAACACCTCGCACGAGTTGTGGTTCATCATGGTGCGGATCGGGCGGATGGCGAGGCCGCGGGCGGCCTTCATGTCCACGATGAAGGTGCTCAAGCCTTCGGTCTTCTTCGCCACCTGGTCGCGCGGCGTGGTGCGGGCCAGCAGCAGCATGAGGTCGGAGTGCTCGGCGCGCGAGGTCCAGATCTTCTGGCCGTTGACCACGTAGCCTTCGTTTGTGCGCCGGGCGGTGGTGCGGAGCGCCGTGGTGTCGGTGCCGCTGCCGGGTTCGGTGACGCCGAACGCTTGCAGCCGGAGTTCGCCGGTGGCGATCCTGGGCAGGTAGCGCCGCTTCTGCTCCGCCGAGCCGTGCCGCAGGATCGTGCCCATGGTGTACATCTGGGCGTGGCAGGCGGCGCCGTTGCAGCCTTCCGCTTGGATCGTCTCCAGGATCGCCGCGGCGGCGGAGATGCCGAGGCCCGACCCGCCGTACTCCTCCGGGATCAGTACGGACAGGTAGCCGGCCTCGGTCAGCGCCTGCACGAACTCGGTCGGGTAGCCGCGCACCTCGTCGAGCTTGCGCCAGTACTCGCCGGGAAAGCGGGCGCAGAGCTTGCGCACCTCCTCGCGGATCTCGGCATGGTCGTCGCGCGGCCCCGGACCCGGCACCATGTCGGGCGCCATCAGACGGGGTCCCAGCCGAACACGTCCTGGCTGCGGTCGAGCGGCACCAGGCTGGGACGGAGGGCCGGGGCGGCGTGCTCGGCGATCAGCGCGGGCGTCCAGCCCTCGCTGCGGTGGACGGAGCGGACCGGGCGGCTTTGGCTCATGAGGAAGATCTCGTTGTGGCGGGTTGCGAAGACCTGGCCGGTGAAGCCCGCCGCCGCGTCGGAGGCGAGATACACCGCAAGCGGCGCGTTCTTGTCGGGCGTCATCTGCTGGAGCTTGGCCAAGCGCGCCTGCTGCTCCGGCGTGTCCGCCGGGATCGAGCTGGTCATCCGGCTCCAGGCGAAGGGCGCGATGCAGTTGGAGCGCACGCCGAAGCGCTGCATGTCGAGTGCGATGGACTTGGACAGCGCCACGATGCCGAGCTTCGCCGCCGAGTAGTTCGCCTGGCCGAAGTTGCCGACCAGGCCCGAGGTGCTGGTCATGTGGACAAGGGCGCCGCTCCCCTGCGCCCGGAACGGTTCGGCCGCGGCGCGGCTCACGAAGAAGCTGCCGTTCAGGTGCACGTCGATGACCTGCAGCCAGTCCTCCGGCGCCATCTTGTGGAAGATGGTGTCGCGCAGGATGCCGGCGTTGTTCACCACGACATCCACCCGGCCGAAGCCGTCCATCGCCGCCTGCACGATGCGCTGCGCCGACGCCCAGGACGCAACGCTGTCGGTGCTGACGACGGCCTGCCCGCCGCGCTGCGCGATGATCTGCTGCGTCTGCTCGGCAGGCGAGGACGATTGGCCCTCGCCGGAAAGCGACGCGCCAATGTCGTTCACCACGACCGACGCCCCGGCCAGCGCCATTGCCACCGCGATTTCCCGTCCGATGCCGCCGCCTGCGCCGGTGACGACCGCGACCTTGCCTTCGAGCATCATGCCGGCCTCCCTTCTGGCTTGAACACGGCGCGTCCGTGGCTCGCCACCAGCACGTCGCGCCCGACCACGCGGGCCTGGAACGCGCCGTCGTCCCAGATCTCGGTGCGGATGGTCTCCCCTGGGAACACCGGCGCGGAGAAGCGCAGGTCGAGCGCCTGGAAGCGCGCCGGGTCGTAGGCCCCGAGCGTGCGCAGCAGCGCGTGGCCGACGACGCCCAGGATGCACAGCCCGTGCAGGATCGGCCGGGGGAACCCGGCGGCCTCCGCCACCGCCGGGTCCGCGTGCAGCGGGTTGTCGTCGCCGTTCAGCCGGTAGAGCAGCGCCTGCTCCGGCCGGGTCGGCAGGTCCACAATATGGTCCGGGGCGGTGCCCGGCATCGGGTGCGGCGGGCGCACGGGGCCTTTCGCCCCGCCGAACCCGCCGTCGCCGCGCAGGAACACCGTGGCGGTCGTGGTCGCCAGCAGGGTGCCGTCGGCCGCGTCGAGCACCAGTTTCTCGGCATAAAGCAGCGCGCCGCGGCCCGGGCCTTTGTCCACCAGCCCGGTCACGCGGGTGCGGCCCACGATCTCGCCGCCGATGGGGAAGGGGCGGTGGACGACCATGCCCTGCTCGCCATGCACCAGGCGCACCGCGTCCACCCCGGTGCGCGGGTCGGCCAGCCAGAACCCGGGATGCCCGAGCACCACGGCCATGAAGGGCAGGGCGCGGAGCGGGCGGTGGTGGTCCACGAAATCGAGCTGCCGCGCATCCATCGGGTCCTGTCCCAGCCCGACCGACAGGGCATACAGCACGGCGTCCCGCGCGGTCAGGCGCTGGCGGACATCGGGGATCTCATGGCGCAGCAGGGCTTCGGGATCGATCGGCATGGCGGAAATGCTAAGCCCGCGGGCGGGGCGCGTCCACATCGCGTCCACGGGAAGCCCCGAGTTTCCGCGCGGCGTGATCCGTGCAAAGACGGCCGGCACGAACAAAGGAGCCACGATGAGCGAGCACGGACACATCCAGCATGCCGGGGACAAGCGGATCGCGCTGCTGATCGCCGTCCTGGCGCTGTTCCTGGCCTTGGTGGAGACGGGCGCGAAGAGCGCGCAAACCGAGGCGCTCGCCCGGAACGTCGAAGCCAGCAACCTTTGGGCGTTCTTCCAGGCGCGCACCATCCGGCAGACGACCGTGCGGACCGCGGCGGAGCAGGCGGAGCTGGACAAGGCGGCCGTGGCCGATCCCGCCGCACGCGCCGCACTGGACGCGCAGCAGAAGGCATGGCGGGACACCGCCGCCCGCTGGGAAAGCGAACCCGGCACCGGCGAGGGCCGCAAGGAACTGACGGAACGCGCCCGGGCCACGGAAACGGAGCGGGACTACTCGATGGCCAAGTACCACCTTTACGAGTATTCCGCCGCGCTGTTCCAGGTCGCCATCGTGGTCGTCTCAGCCTCGATCGTGACGAGCGTTTCCCTGCTGGCGGTGCTGGGCGTCGTGCTTGGCATCGGCGGCCTGGGGCTGGGCGCCATCGGCCTGCTCGCCCCGCTGGCCGTGCATTTCTAAGCACCATTCGGCGGAGTGTGCCACGCTCCGCCAGTAAAATGATGCGCCTGGACAAGCCTGCTTAGCGGGAACCCGTCAAGCGCCGAACACCGGCCGGAGCTTGCCGGCCGCCGCCGCTTCCGGAAGCACCGTGACCTGCGAGCCGCCTTGCCACTGCATCAGCAGGGGCTTGGCGCGGGTGTTCTGGCCCTTCTCGTCGAACTTGGCGCCCCAGCCGTTCGCGGCGGCGCCGGGGGGCACGTCGGCTGCCAGCACGGCCGCGCGCAGCCTGTCCTTGTCGAGGCTGCCGGCCCGCTGGATCGCGTCCAGGAACAGCCTGGCTCCCGCGTAGTTGGCAAGGCTGTGCCCGCTGCGCGGCTTGGTGCCGTACCGCTTCTCGTAGGCGGCCCCGACCTCGTGCGCGCCCGGCGCCGCGGCCTCGTTCACGGCGTATTGCGTGAAGTCGGCATTCAGCATCCCTTCGCAGTCCGTGCCGACCGCGTTTGCCGTGTCTTGCAGGGAGTGCCCGCCGCCTGCGCCCACGACCATGCGCGGCTTCCACGCCATCTGCCGCATCTGCCGGAAGAACAGCAGCACGTCGTTCTGGTAGCCGGTGTGCAGGACGACGTCGGCGCCCGCGCTGCGCAGCCGCTGCACGACGCTCGACATGTCCACCGTGGCGGCGCCGTAGGCCAGGCTCTCCACGACGTCGAGGCCCAAATCCTTGCAGCGCGCCGCCTGGAACCCGCTGACGGTGCTGCCGTACAGCGCGTCCTCGTGCAGGATCGCGAGCTTCAGGCCCCTGGGATCGACGCCCCAGAGCGGCGCCAAGGCGTCGTTCACCGCATCCACGGTGAGGAGGCCGAAGGCGCTGGCGACCGGGCAGGAGCGGAACAAGTACTTGAAGCCGCGCTCGGTCACGGGATCGGCAATGGCTCCCAGCTCGAAATACGGCATGGCCGCCAGCTCGGTCGCCTGGCTTGCGGCAAACACCAGCGGGCTTGCGTAGGTGCCGAACACCGCGGCGACGTGCTCCGTGTCCATCAGCCGACGGATCTCGCCAGCGGCCTGGGTGGGGTCGAAGGCGTCGCCTTTCGCCAGGCGCACCGGGCGGCCCAGCAGGCCGCCGGCGGCGTTGCGGTCCTCGACCGCCAGCTCCAGGCCGCGGAAGCTCTCATCCCCCAGCAGCGCAAGGGCGCCGGACAGCGGATACAGCGCGCCGAGCGGGATGGCGTCGGGCTGCGCCAGCGCCCGCCGCAGGACGACGGGGGCAGCAGCCACCCCGAGGACAGCGCGGCGGGTCAGGGGCATCGGGGTCTCCGATTATCGTATTTTATACGACACTCCCCCGTCGCCGGACACGGCGCAAGTTGACAGGACCGGGGCGGGCGCGGATTTTCCGGACGAACACGCAGGACGCCCCCGCCATGCCAGTGCCCGCCCAGATGCGCCAGATCGACCATACGCCCGGCGGGCCGGAGGTGCTGCGCGTCGGGACCGGCCCTGTGCCGGCCCCAGCGCCGGGCGAGGTTCTGATCCGCGTGCAGGCCGCAGGCGTCAACCGCCCGGACGTGCAGCAGCGGCTCGGCGCCTATCCGCCGCCGCCGGGCGCAAGCCCGCTGCTCGGGCTGGAGGTCGCGGGCGAGGTGGCCGCGGTGAACGGCGACGCCGGGTGGCAGGTCGGGGACAGGGTATGCGCGCTGGCCAACGGCGGCGGCTATGCCGAGTACTGCGTGGTGCCCGGCGCGCAGTGCCTCCCCTGGCCGGACGGCTATGACGCGGTCCGCGCCGGGGCGCTGCCGGAAAACCATTTCACCGTCTGGGCCAACCTGTTCGGCCATGGCCGGCTCGCGCCCGGCGAAAGCGCGCTGGTGCACGGCGGGACCAGCGGCATCGGGGTGACGGCGATCCAGCTCGCCCATGAGTTCGGCAGCCGCGTTTATGCGACGGCCGGCAGCGCCGAGAAGTGCGACGCCTGCGTCCGGCTGGGCGCAGACGCCGCCATCAACTACAAGCAGGCTGATTTCGCCGTCTCCATCAAGGAGTTCACCGCGGGCGCCGGGGTGAACGTCGTCCTGGACATGGTGGGCGGCCCCTACATCGCCCGCAACCTGCGCTGCCTGGCGATGGATGGGCGCCTGGTGCTGATCGCGTTCCTGGGCGGCGCCAAGGTCGAGGCGTTGGACCTCACCGCGATCATGGTCCGGCGCCTCACCGTGACCGGCAGCACCATGCGGCCCCGCACCGCAGCGCAGAAGGCGGCCATCGCGTCCGCGCTGCGGGAGAAGGTCTGGCCGGTGCTGTCCGCCGGGCGCTGCGGCCCGCTGGTGCACGAGGTGTTCCCGCTGGACCGCGCCGCCGACGCGCACCGCCTGATGGAAAGCAGTGCGCACATCGGCAAGATCATGCTGCGCGTCGCTGAGTGAGCAGGCCCATGGGTACGGCCGGATCGAGGGCGGATGTGGCGGGCGTCCACCCGATGGGGTAGGCTGCGCCAGGAGAAACACGATGAACGTCGCCCTTCGCAAGACCATGACGCTGGACGAATTCCTGATCTGGGAAGCCGAGCAGCCTGAAAGGTATGAATACGATGGGTTCGGGCCGGTCGCGATGAATGGCGGAACTGCGGCGCACGATGCCATCCGGATGAACCTCGGCAGCGAGCTTGTTGTTCGGTTGCGTGGCACATCATGCCGGGCACGCGGCTCGGATTTGAAAATCCTGGTCGCGGGCCGCGTGCGTTATCCCGACGCTTACGTGACCTGCACGCCGATCGCAAATGAAGCGACTTGGACAGATGATCCGGTTGTCGTGTTCGAAGTCACATCGAAGAGCACTGCAGCCATTGATCAAACCACGAAGAATGACGAGTACCGCGCCACCCCTTCGATCCGGCGCTACGTCATGCTCTCGTCGCGAAGCATCGCCGCCAACGTGTACGAGCGGATCGGAGACGGCTGGGTCGGCACCTTGGTGACTGATCCCGCGGCGGTGCTTGCTTTCCCGGAAATCGGGATCGAACTACCCTTGGCCGCCCTGTACGACGGGCTGGAGTTCGACGCGCCGCGCTGAGCCGCGTTCAAAGGTCGGCCATTGCCCAGGGCGGCACCCGGGTCAGCCGGGCGATCCAGCGCAGCGCGCCGGGCCAGGCACGGGCGGCTGCCACCGCCAGCCCGGGCCGTGCGCGCCCGGCGCGGTAAAGCCACTCCGCACGGCCGATCTGCCCCTTGATGTCCCGCTGCATCCTCATGTGATAGGCCTGCGTATCCGACCTGCGATGCGCCGCGGCCGCCGCGAACGCGCTGTGCAGCGCGATCGAGACGCCGTCGCCGCAAAAGGACGGGACGACCCCCATCTGGTCGCCAAGCCGGAACAAGCCCGGCCAGTCCGCCGGACCCGGCGCGTGGACGTGGCCGTACGGCACGCGGAAGATCGACAGCGGCCGGCCCAACATCTCAGCGGCGCCGGCCAGGCGGCGGGCCAAATGCGGGCAGGCCTGCTCCAAATACTGCCGCACGCCGGGCCAGGCGGCGTCGGCTGCCTTGAACCGGGCACGGTCGATCAACAGGCATAGGTTGGCGACGCCGCCCTCCACAAGCTGCAGCCCGGCGTAGCCGCCGCGGAACAGCAGGATTTCGACATGGCCGACCAGTTCGGCCCGCTGCGTGGGGTCAAGCGCGAAATACATCTTGAGGCCGACCAAATCCTCCGCCGCCCGGCCGGGTTGGCGCCGCGCGCCGCGCAGGTCATGCTTGCCGGTGGCGAGAAACACGGCGGGCGCCGACATGCGGCCCGCGCCGTCCACCTCCAGCCCCGCCGGCGATGCGTTGCGGACCGCGTGGCCGCGCAGCAGTTCGGCGCCGGCTTGCCCGGCCTGCGCCAGCATCGCCTCGTCCAGCGTGCGGCGGGACAGGCTCAGGCCCTGGAACCGCAACGCCGCGCACGCCGCCCGGCCGCCGTGAACCAGCCGCACCGCGTCGATCCGGGCTGCGCCGAGGGCGAGAAGGTCGATCCCCAGCCGGGCCAGGTAGGACTGGGCCTCGTGGCTGATGAACTCGCCGCAGATCTTGTCGTGCGCCTGGGCCTCGCGCTCGATCAGCAGGGCTTTCGGCCCCAGCAGGCAGGCCACCGCGGCGCCGGCAACGCCTCCGCCTGCGATCAGCGCCTCCAACCCAGGCGCCTCATCGAATGCGGCTGACGCAGAAGCGGAACGGCAGGTGCCAGCGCACCACCGCCTTGCCTGCCAGCCCCGCCCGTTGCAGCAGCGCGTCCCAGTCCCGCCTCTGGAAGCTGCGCGCCACGCTGATGGGGCCGTCGTGCTGCACGAACCGGTGCCACCCCGCGGCGGCGCTCAGCAGGCGGAAGCCGTGGAACGCGACCGGGTGGCGGTGCAGGTCGTTGACGAACCAGCCGCGCCGCACCCGCGCCTCCATCCAGGCCAGGAAGTCCACGACCTGCGCATCCGTCAGGTGGTGGGTGAACAAGGAGCTGATCACCACGTCCGTCTCGCCCGGGGGCAGGTCGAACAGGTCGCTCGTGACGTAGCGTATGCCCATGCTGGGAGGCGTCGCGGCTTCCGCAGCCGCGGTGCTCCAGGGGTTCAGGTCCACGCCGGACAGGTCCATGCGCAGGCCGCGCCGGGCGCCCCAGCGGTGGACGCGGCGCAGCATGTCGCCCTCGCCGAACCCAACATCCAGCACCGACAATGTGGCCCCAGGCGCCATCCCGCGCGCCACCCGCCGCATGAAGGCCAGCGTCGGAGGCCGCGCCAGCGTCACGCTGTTCACCACCGCAAGGTCCGCCAGGCACTGCGCGAAGTCGTCAGCGCCGACGGCCTCCGTGTCCATCCACTCCAGTTGCGGGCTGCGCCGGCGGAAATCGGTCACAGGAGGCTGAACCGGAACGTCTCGGCGCACAGGCCGGGGCCGAACGCCATGGCGATGCCAGGTCCCGCGGCGCCCTGCGCCAGGATGCGCGCCAGCACGAACATCAGCGTGGCGGAGGACACGTTGCCGACCGCGTGCAGCACGGCCCGGGAATGCCTGAGCGCGTCGGACGGCAGGCGCAGCCCGGCCTCCACCGCGTCCAGCACCGTGCGCCCCCCGGCGTGGACCGCCCAATGCGCGACGCCCGCAATGTCCTGCCCGCGCAGGAAGCCGCCGGCGTCGTTGCGGTCGGCCTCCTGGCGCAAAGCGGCGGCAATCCGCCCCGGCACCTTGCCGGACAGGTGCATGTCGAAGCCCTGGTCGCCGATCCGCCAGGTGATCAGGTCCTGCGTGCCCGGGATCGTGCTGGCGTGGAAGTCGTGCAGCGCGATGCCCTGCGCCTCCGCCGTGACCAGCGCGGCCGTGGCCCCGTCGCCGAACAGCAGGAACGACAGCACGCGCTCCAGGTCCGACGTTTCCTGCAGGTGCAGCGAGCACAGCTCCAGGTTGACCACCAGCACCCGGGCGTCCGGGTCGGAGCGCACGATATAGTGGGCGGCGCGCAAGCCGGGCACGGCGGCGTAGCACCCCATGAAGCCGACCAGCGTGCGTTCCAGCGAGCCGCCCAGCCCGAGGCGCTCGGCGAGCAACTGGTCCAGCCCCGGCGCGGTGAACCCGGTGCAGCTTGCCGCCACCAGGTGGGTGATGCGCTCCGCGGCGGCGCCGAGCCGCTCGACGGCCTGCGCCGCCAGCGCCACGGCATCCACCTCGTAGCGCGCCATCCGGGCGGCGGTGCCGGGAAACGCGCCGCGGCGGTAGAACCCTTCGGCATCGACCTTCTCCGCGCCGGGCACGCCGGGCTGGAAGGCGGAATAGCGGTGGGCGATCCCGGCGCGCTCCGCCATGCGCTCAAACACGGTGCGCGCACGGTCGTCGGCCAGCAGGGTGCGGGCGAACGCCACGAACGCCTCGTGCACGTCGTGCGGCGGGACGGCGGTGCCGATCCGGTTGACGTGGGCCGTCATGCCGCGCGCCGGAACGCCAGCACGGCGTTCAGCCCGCCGAACGCGAAGGAGTTGGACAGCGCCGCCTGGATCGGCACGGCGCGGGAGGTGTTCGGCACGCAGTCCACGTCGCATTCCGGGTCCGCCTCCCGGAAGCCCGCCGTCGGCGGCAGCACGCCGTCCCGCAGCGCCATGACCGTCGCCACCGCTTCCAGGGCACTGCCCGCAGACAGGCAATGCCCGATCATGCTCTTGCTTGACGAGACCGGCGGCGGACGGCCGAACACCCGGCGCAGCGCCGCGCTCTCGATGCGGTCGTTCAGCCGGGTGCCGGTGCCGTGGGCGTTCACGTAGCCGATCTCGGAGGCGTCAAGCCCGGCGTCGTCGAGCGCCGCCTGCATCGCTGCCGCCGCGCCCCCGATGTCCGGCGCGGTGATGTCGGCGCCGTCGGCGCTCATCCCGCTGCCGGCGACCTCGGCCAGGATGGCGGCGCCGCGGCGGCGCGCATGGTCCCAATCCTCCAGCACCAGGACGGCGGCGCCCTCCCCGAGCACCAGCCCGGTGCGGTCGCGGGAGAACGGGCGGCAGGTGTCGGCGCTGAGCACGCGCAGCGCTTCCCAGCTCTTGAAGACGCCCACGACGATGGAGGCGTCCGCGCCGCCGGTCAGGATCACCTCCGCCCGCCCGGCGCGGATCGTGTCGGCCGCCAGGGCGATGGCATGGTTGCCCGACGCGCAGGCCGAAGCGACGGCGTAGCACGGCCCGCGCAGCCCGAACTCGATCGACAGGTGCGACGCCGGGGCGTTCGGCATCACCCGGGGCACGGTCAGGGGGTGCACGCGGCTCGCCCCCTCGCCGTAAAGCGCCAGGTAGCCTGCATCGAGGCTGGCCTGCCCGATGGCCGCTGCCATGATGGCGCCGCGGCGTGCCGCCTGCGTGGGGTCGGGCGCCAGGCCGGCTTGGCGCACTGCTTCCCGCGCGGCGACCAAGGCGAGCTGCGATGAACGGTCCAGTTGCGGAAGATGCCGGCTGTCGAAGTGGGCCGCGCCGTCGAACCCGGCGACTTCCGCGGCGATGCTGGCCGAAAGGCGGCCGGTCGGAATCCCGGCGATCGGCCCGATGCCGCTCCGTCCCGCTTGCAGGGCAGACCATGCGGCGGGCACGTCGCCACCCACGGCGCAGACCGCGCCAAGCCCGGTGACGGCCACCCGCCGCCGCACGCTACCTGGCATCCGGGCGGGGCAAGCCCGCCGGCGCCGCTTCCAAGGTGGCAAGCACGTGCTGGACGAGGTCGCCCACGGTCTGGAACTCCGACCCGCTACGCTCCGACACGACCGGGATGTCCACCTTGAAGCGCTCCTCGATCGCGAAGATCGCCTGCACCAGGTCGAGCGAGGGGATGTCCAGGTCGCTGATCGCAGCATCGGGATTCAGGCGTCCCCGGTCCACGCCCGTCTCCTTGGCGATGATGTCCAGTATCTCTGCGCTGCGGGGATCATGCATCGTCGTCCAATGCCTGTACTCTGGTGCAGCACATGAGATGGTCACATTCCGCACAGGCGGAAGTGGCGCTGTTCGTTCCGCTCTCCAACGGGCTTGGCCGTTCCGTCAAGCGGTTGGCGGCATCGAGCCGATCCCGGGGCTGCCGCCAGCGGTGTAGGCCGGGGCGCTTTCGTCGAAGCGGCTCCAGCCGCCCCGGCGGTACTCGTCGGCCCTGGTGCCGATATCGACCGCCGCGTGCTTCGCCAGGAGGGCCTCGACCATGGCGCTTTGGTCCACCGCCGTGCGCACCGTCACCAGGGGGCCGCCGCGGCGCACGCCTTCCGCGTAGGCATGGGCGTCCGTTTCCGCCACCCCGGCACCGATCAGCGATCCCAGCAGCCCGCCCGACGCCGCGCCCACCCCGGCGCCCAACGCCGTGGCCACGAGCCATCCGGCCGCAACCACCGGGCCGATGCCGGGAATGGCCAACATGCCCAGGCCGGCCAGCAACCCGGCGCCGCCGCCAAGGACGGTCCCGACCGACGCGCCCGTGCCGGCGCTGTCGGCCACGGCATCGACCGGCTCGGCCTCCTCGACCGCCATCTGGTCGCCGGCGTGCCGGTTGTCGGCGTTGTTCGCAACCAGGCTGATGGCGTCGTGCGGAACGCCGCTCGCTTCCAGGTCGGCCACCGCCTCCTTCGCATGCTCGTAGGTGTCGAATAGCCGCGTCGTCACCGTGTCCATCGGCACGCCCTTCCAGAAGTTTGCGCCGACATCGGCTGACATGGGCCGGCATGGCTATTGTTGTGGATTTAGCACGAACGCGGCTGGCTGCTCAGCCCCCATCGGCATGTGCCGCCGTCAACCGGCCTCAAGCGTCAGGAGCTTGCGAGGCCCAGGCCGGTCAGCCTTCCTCAAGATCCTTCACGACCTCTTCGGGTGCCGACGGGTCGAGCTTCTTCGCCTTGTCGATCAGTTGGTCGGCCCGGCGCTCGTCGCCTTCGTCCAGCGCTTCCAGCGCCTGCTCCGTCAAATCCAACGCCTGCTCGTGCTTCTTGTCCGTGTCGCTCATCGCTATGCTCCCGTTATCCGATGCCAAAGCGTTCGAATCGAACGAGGGTTCCACGCACGCCGCCAAACACGCCCGTCGGTCACGCCCGGCGCTGCCTTGCCGATCAGCCCCGCTTCTTCGCACAGGAGGCTCCCCATGCCCGCCATCGCCGCGCTCGAACCCGGCTACTACCGCATCCCGCTGCCGGTTCCGCTCAGCGACAGCACCCACGGCGCCATGCTGGCCTTCGAGCTGAACACGGTGCGGCTGCGCGACGCGGACGGGGCGGAGGGCACCGGCTACACCTTCACCTGCGGCCGCAACGGCGCCGCCATCGACGCCATCCTGCGCCGCGACGTGCCGGAGCAGGTCGTCGGCCAGGACGCGGACCGGATCGAGCACATTTGGCGCCGCCTCTGGTGGGGCCAGCACTACGGCGGGCGCGGCGGCGCGGCCGTGCTGGCGCAGTCGGCGCTCGACATGGCGCTGTGGGACCTCAAGGCGCGGCGGCTGGGCGAGCCGCTTTGGCGCCTGCTCGGCGGCTTCGACCCGCGCGTGCCCTGCTACGCCGGGGGCATCGACCTCGACCTGCCGCTCGACGCGCTCTTGCGGCAAACCGACGACAACCTTGCCCGCGGCTTCCGCGCCATCAAGATGAAGGTGGGGCGCCCGCGCCTGTCCGAGGACGTGGCGCGGGTGCGGGCCATGCGGGAGCACCTGGGCGACGGCTTCCCGTTGATGGCCGACGCCAACATGAAATGGGGCGCCGACGAGGCGATCCGCGCCGCCCGCGCCTTCCAGCCCTTTGACCTGACCTGGCTGGAGGAGCCGGTCGTGCCCGACGACGTGCCGGGCCAGGCGCGCGTCGTGGCCCAAGGGGGCGTGCCGGTCGCGTCCGGCGAGAACCTGCGCACGCTGTGGGACTTCGCCCGGCTGATCGAAGCGGGCGGCGTCACCTTCCCGGAGCCGGACGTGACCAACTGCGGCGGCATCACGCCGTTCCTCAAGATCACGCACCTGGCGGAAGCGCACAACCTGCCGGTCACGTCGCACGGGGCGCACGACGTCACGGTGCATCTGCTGGCAGCGGTGCCCAACCGGTCCTACCTGGAAGCGCACGGCTTCGGCCTGGACCGCTTCCTGGCCGAGCCGCTGCGGATCGAGGACGGGTGCGCCGTCGCCCCGGACCGTCCGGGCCACGGGATCGCGTTCGACTGGGCGGTCCTGGACCGGGTGCGGGATGCCGGGCCATAGGGTAGGAAGGAAACGCAACGGGGAGGACGCGGGATGGATGGCGCCATGGCTGCCGCCGGAGTGCCGGCCTTGGACTTCGACCCGTTCTCCCGCGAGTTCCTGGAGGACCCGTTTCCCGACCATGCCCGGCTGCGCGACGCCGGCCCGGCCGCGTGGCTGCCGCGGTACGGCGTGTATGCCGTGGGGCGGCACGCGGAAGCCCGGGCGGTGCTGCAGGATTGGCAGGCGTTCTCCTCCGCCGCCGGAGTGGGGCTTGCCGACTTCCGGCGGGAAAAGCCCTGGCGGCTGCCGAGCCTGGTGCTGGAAACCGATCCGCCGCAGCACGGACGGGCGCGGCGCGTCCTGTCGCGCGTGCTGTCTGGGGCCGCGGTCCAGGCGCTGCGCCCGCGTTTCCAGGAGGACGCCGACGCCATGGTGGCGGCGCTCGTGGCGCGCGGAACGTTCGACGCGGTGCCCGACCTGGCCGAGGCCTACCCGCTGCAGGTGTTCCCCGATGCGGTCGGCATGCCGCGGGAGAACCGGCGATACCTGCTGCCGTACGGCAACATGCTGTTCAACTCCTTCGGCCCGCACAACGCGCTGTTCCAGGACGCCGTGCGGGATGCGGCGCCGGTGCTGGAATGGGTGCAGGCGCAGTCGCGGCGGGAGAACCTGGCCCCCGCCGGGTTCGGCGCCGAGATCCATGCCGCCGCCGACGCAGGCGAGCTGACGCACGAGGAAGCGCCGATGGTGGTGCGCTCCCTGCTCAGCGCCGGGGTGGACACCACGGTGAGCGGGCTGGGCGCGGCGCTCTATTGCCTCGCAACCCATCCCGAGCAGTTCCAGGCCCTGCGCGCCGACCCGTCCCTCGCCCGCGCGGCGTTTGAGGAGGCGGTGCGGTTCGAGACGCCGGTGCAGACCTTTTTCCGCACCACGACCCGGCCGGCCGAGGTGGGCGGCGCCGTGCTGGAGGAAGGGCGCAAGCTCTTGGTGTTCATGGGCGCCGCCAACCGCGACCCGCGGCGCTGGGAGCGTCCGGACGACTACGACATCCGCCGCCCGGTGGCCGGGCACGTCGGCTGGGGCGTCGGCATCCACGCCTGCGTCGGCATGACGCTGGCGCGGCTGGAAGGCGAGTGCGTGCTGACGGCGCTGGCGCAGCAGGCCGGCGCGGTCGAGCTGGCCGGGGCGCCGGTGCGGCGCTGCAACAACACCCTGCGCGGGCTGGCCAGCCTGCCGTTGCGCGTGCGGGCGGCTGGGCGTCTGGCATAGCGGCCTTGGCCTCGGCACGCCTGTCGGAGCAACGGGGACGGGCAGGCGGTCCCGGGCCGCGAAAGGATGCCGCGAAGCCAAGTGCGTACCGGCCGTTCGGCTCGGACGTGCAGGGGTGCGCAGGCTGGCTCGACGGCCTTTGTTCCGGCCACCGGCCGAGGCAAGGCCTTGCGTTGCTTCAATCAACGCTGGGAAAACTGACCATTTCGGTTTAGGAACTTGTTCAAAGATCCGTGGTAGCCTCGAAAACGTCCCTACGTTGAGGCTCGCATTGAGCGTGACCGATGATGCACGATCCCGCCGCGCCAGAGATCGAGACCGAGGACGGCTTCGATGCGCTGCTTGCCTCCGTCCTGGGGCAGCGCCGCTTCCGCTTGAAGTTTCCGCCCAGCCTGGAAGCCCGCTTCGAGCTTGAGACCGGCCCGGCGCGGTGCGGCGTCTTCGTGAAGTATGGGATCGCAAGCCTCTTTTTATATAACTTGTTTTTGCTGAACTACTTCAGCATGTTGCCCGATGTTGCTTGGAAGGCCTTTTTCGTCCAGCTTTGCCTCGTCACCCCGCTGGGGCTTGCAGGTGCTGCTTACACGCGGACGCAGCCGCCGGCGTTCTGGCGCGAGGCGACGCAGGTCAGCCTGGCGCTGTTGAGCCTGGCGGCGGCGATGGGGGTTTACCAAGGCAGCAACCTGCCGGACGCCGTGTTCTTCCGCTATAGTCCGGTCCTCACGGCACTGTTCCTCAATGTCGTGATCTCGGTGCGCTTCGGCTTCGCAGCCTTCGCGTCGGTGGTCATCATTCTGTTCGACTTCGCCGATCTCTGGCCTTACGGGCACGCCAGCGCCGACGTGAAAATGCTGATCGCCAGCTCTGTCGTTTGGACCTCCGCGTTCACGCTGCTGGCCAGCTACCGCCTGGAGAAGGAGCAGCGGCGCGCCTATCTCCTCAACACCCGCGACCGGCTGCGCGGGGAGCGTGCCCGCCACCTCGCGCTCCACGACGGCCTCACCGGCTTGGCGAACCGGGTCCTGCTGCACGAGCAGATAGGCCTGGCGCTCGAGGCAGCGAGCCGCGACGGCGGGGCCTTGGCCATCCTGTGCCTTGACCTGGATCGGTTCAAGGCCGTCAACGACACCTTGGGCCACGCCGCGGGAGATGTTCTGCTTCAGCAGGTTGCGGCGCGGCTTCGGCAGGCGACCCGGGCCGCCGACGTCGCGGCGCGCATCGGCGGGGACGAGTTCGTGCTCTTGCAAGCCGGCGTGCAGCAGCCGCAAGCGGCTGTGAGCCTCGCAACGCGGCTGATCGAGGCGATTTCTGCCCCGTTCAGCCTCCAAGGCCAGTCGGTCAGCATCGGCACGAGCGTGGGCATCGCGCTGCTTCCGCAAGACGGCCCTTGCGCCGCCGATCTGCTGAGCGCAGCCGACGCCGCGCTTTACCGGGCGAAGCGGCGGGGCGGCTGCACGTATTGCCTTGCCCAAGCTGGCATGGACGCGCCCTTGCATGGGCAGGATGCGCTCAAGGGGAGCCTGCGCGAGGCGATCAGGTAAGGAGGTTCCACCCTTCCGCAGTCCGGCCTACTTCCGCCGGTCCATGCGCCGGATTACGCTTGCGGGCGACAAGCCCAGATAAGGCTTCAGGCAACCAGGAGGGGTCAGATGTCGGCAACTGCGGGGACGGTCGGACAAGCGGCGGGCGGCTGGCGCTACGACGGCGTGGCGCGGGCATTCCATTGGCTGGTCGTCGCCATGCTCATCGTGCAATATTCCGTGGCGCTGCTGCTCGCGTCCATCCTGCCGAAATCGGCCGAGGACTCGCTGGTCGCCTGGCACTTCTCCGTGGGTTCGTCCGTGTGCGTGGTCATGGTGGCGCGGCTCCTGTGGCGGCTCACGCACCGGCCGCCTCCGCCTCCCGCGGACCTTTCGCCCGGCCTGCGGCTGCTGTCGCGCGCCACGCACTGGCTGTTCTATGCCGGGTATATCGTGTTGCCGGTGCTGGGCTGGGCCGCCGCCTCGGCGCACGGCGCCCACGTGCGCCTGGCCGGGCTGATCCCGTTGCCGCTGCTGGTGCCCAAGGACGATCCGTTCGGCAAGGCCATGCAGACCGTGCATCCCGTGGTCGCGATCACGCTGCTGGCGCTGATCGCGCTGCACGTCGCAGGCGCGCTGTACCATGCGGCGATCAAGCGGGACGGGGTGGCGCAGCGCATGCTGCCGGGCCGGGACGCCGGGACGGCGTGACGCCTCGGCCGGCACCGGCGGGCCGCGCCGCGGCCGGTCCATGACGGGGCGGGCAGCCGACGGCCTCCGCGTGGCCTATTCCACGGCGGACGCGCGGGCCGTCGCATCGTTCGTCGCCGCCCAGTACGACCTGCCCGGCCCGCTCGAATGCAGCCTGGTGAACCGCGGCTTCAACGACACCTTCGCCGTGGGTGTGCCCGACCACGGCCGCTATCTGCTGCGGCTGTCAGGCGGGCGCCGACGCGGCCCGGCGGATGTCGTGGGGG
>CAXUIQ010000024.1:0-16919 GCA_964250815.1 uncultured Acetobacteraceae bacterium | reverse complement strand
CTCGCGGGCCGGGTGGACGAGGCGCGGCTGGCGCGGTTGCTGGAGCATCCGTACCTCGCCGCGCCCTACCCGAAATCCCTCGACCGCTTCAGCTTCCGCGCCGACATGGCGGACGGGCTGGGCCTGGAGGACGGCGCGGCGACGCTTGCCGCCTTCACCGCCGCCGCCGTGGGCCGCGCGCTCGACCTGCTGCCGGAACGCCCGGCCCGGCTGATCGTCTGCGGCGGCGGGCGCAAGAACCCGGCGGTCATGGCGGCGCTCCGCACCCGGGCGCGGGTCGAGCCGGTGGCGGCGGAGGCCGTCGGCTGGCGCGGCGACGCGGTGGAGGCGGAGTGCTTCGCTTACCTCGCCGTGCGCGCCCTGCGCGGCCTGCCGATCAGCTATCCCGCGACCACCGGCGTGCCCCGGCCGATGACCGGCGGTCGGATCTGCCGCCGAACACGTGGTCCAGCACCAGGCCCTTGAACCCGGTCGCCGCGACCGATGTGCCTTCTGCCGGCATCAGCTCCGGCGTGTCGGAGATCACCAGCGGCCCGTCCAGCGGATCGTCCGTCAGCAGCCCGTGCGACCCCTTGACCAGCGACGTGCCGCGGACCGGGATCACGTCGAGCAGGGCGCGCTGGCCGAGCTTGCGGCTCAACAGCTTCATGGCGAGCCGCAGCTTGGCCGCCGGGAGCTTGGGGTCGATGAACAGTTCCATAGGGTCGTAGCCGGGCTTGCGGTGGATATCGACGGTGCGGGCGTAGTCCGGCGCGCGGGCGTCGTCCTCCCACCAGTAGTAGCTGAACCAGCGGTCCGGCGCGGACAGCGCCACCAGCTCGCCCGACCGGGGGTGGTCCAGGCCATGCGCCCGCTTGCCGTCCTCGTCCAGCACGGCGGCGACGCCGTCCAGGTCCTCCAGGGCGCGACGTGCCGCCGGCAGGTCGGCGGGGTCGCGCACATAGACGTGGGCCAACTGGTGGTCGGCCAGCGCGAAGGCGCGGCTCGCGCCCGCATCCAGCAGCTCGCGCCCCATCTCCGTCCGCATCCGCAGCAGCCCGGCGGAGCGCAGCGCCCGGTTGACGTGCACCGCGTCCCGCACCGGCACGATGCCGTACTCGGACACGACGACCACCCGGCAGCCCTCCGCACGCGCCGCGTCGATCAGCCCGCCGCACAGCGCATCGACCTCGCGCAAGTCCTTGGCGATGCGCGGGTCCGAGGGGTCCGGCCCCCACTTCTGCAAGCCGTAGTCGAGGTGCGGCAGGTAGCTGAGCGTGAGCGTTGGGTGCCTGGTGCGCAGGACGTGCTCGGTGGCCTGGGCGATCCAGCGGCTGCTGGAGATGTCGGTCGCCGGCCCCCAGAAGCGGAACAGCGGGAACGGGCCGAGCATCCCGTCGAGTTCGTCGTGCAGTTCCGGCGGCTCGGCGTAGTGGTCGGGGATCTTGCGTCCGTCGGCGGGATACATCGGACGCGGCGTGGCGCTCCAATCCGCGCTGGAGTACATGTTGTACCACCAGAACATCTTGGCGCAGGTGAAGCCGGGGTCGAGCCGGCGCCCGGCTTCCCAGAGCTTCTCGCCCGCGACCAGCCGGTTCGACTGCCGCCACAGGTGGACCTCGGCCTGGTCGCGGAAGTACCAGCCGTTGGCGACGGCGCCGTGCTCGGCGGGCGTGAGGCCGGTGACGAGGCTCGACTGCACGGAGCACGTCACCGCCGGCAGCACCGTGCGCAGCGGGCGCATCGCGCCGGCCTTGGCCAGCGCCGCCAGGTGCGGGGTGTGTTCGCCGATCAGCTTGGGCGTCAGCCCGACGACCAGCAGGACGACCGTGCGGTGCATCCCGCCACGGCCTGCGCTCGCGTCAAGCGGCATCGGCGCGGCCCGTGCCGTCAACCCGGGGCGTCTGCCCGCCGCGCAGCACCGAGTTGCCCATGTAGAGCGTGCGCTGGTCGATGGGCGCCGGGTCGAGCCAGTCGGCTTCCCGCATCTGCCCGTTGCGTCCGTAGGCGGCGAGCGCGTTGCCGTAGGTCACCTGCTGGATCGCGTCCTCGCCGATGCCGCCCCGGCGCAGCAGCTCCGCGGTGCGCGGCACGGCCAAGGGGTCGGACACGCCCCAGTCGCAGGCGCTGTCGATCAGGATGCGCTGCGGCCCGTAGCGGCGCACGATCTCGACCATGCGCTCGCTGCCCATCTTGGTGCCGGGATAGATGGAGAACCCGGCCCAGAAGCCGCGGTCCAGCACCTCCTGCGCGGTTTCCTCGTTGTTGTGGTCGATCACGACGGAGGCGGGATCGAGGCCCTGCTCGATCACCACGTCCATGGAGCGCGTCGTGCCGCGCTTCTTGTCGCGGTGCGGCGTGTGGACCATCACCGGCATGTCCAGCTCGCGCGCCAGGTCGAGCTGCTGGCGGAAGTAGCGGTCCTCCAGGTCGGTCTGCTCGTCGTAGCCGATCTCGCCGATGGCCACGACGCCCTCTTTCAGCGCGAAGCGCGGCAGGATCTCCATGACCGCCTCGGCCAGCTCCTCGTTGTTGGCTTCCTTGCTGTTCAGCCCAACCGTGCAGTAGTGCCGCATCCCGAACTGCCCGGCGCGGAACCGCTCCCAGCCGACGATGGTGGACAGGTAGTCGATGTAGCTCCCGACGTTGGTGCGGGGCTGGCCGAGCCAGAACGCCGGCTCGATGCAGGCGACGACGCCGGCCGCCGCCATCCGCTCGTAGTCGTCGGTGACGCGGGAGATCATGTGGGTGTGGGTGTCGATGAACATGGGTGCCCCTCAGCCGAATTTCCTGGGTGCCGGCGCGGCGTAGGCCAGGTTGTCGGACGCCGGCGCGGCGTCCAGGGCCGCGCGGGCCGCCTGCCGTTCCGCGGCGTCGCCGGTGCGCAGCACGCGGGCGAGGTCGTCCCGCGCCGCCGCGTCGGCGAACGGCCCCACGCAGCGCCACAGCTCGGGGCTGACCGGGCGTCCGGCCGCCCAGCGCTCGTGCGCGTAGTCGCAGAGCATGCGCGCAAGCGTCGGGTTGGCGCGGCGGTCCAGGCCCTGGATCGGCGCCAGCGTCGTCTCGATGAACAGCGCCTTGAGCACGAGCTGATTCCACCCGGCCTCGTCGAACACCTCCGCCGGGTAGGGGTTGGCGTGGGCGACGGCCTCGAACACCGGGCGCATGGCGGTGCGGGCACCCTCGCGGGCTTGCGCCAAGTGCAGCGCGGGATCGGGATACAGCGGCAGGCCGCGCAGCAGGGCGATGCTTTCGGCCAGGTCCGCGGTGGCGAGCAGGCCGCGCAGCCGGGCGTTGAAGGCCGGGCCGTCGCCGCCCTGGGCCAGCAGCAGCACCAGGCGCCCGGCCTGATCGACGCTCCAGCCGCGCGGGTCCCAGCCGGGCCGCGCTCGGTGGGCGGCGGCGAGGTCGTCCGGCCCGAGCAGGAGGTCGGCCTTGCCGAGCCGGCGCGGCGCCAGGCTGAACGCGAGGTTGAAGTCGCGCTCGGACGCGCCGGCCCCCAGCCGTTCGCGCTGCGCTTGCAGCCAGGCGGCGGCGTCGGGCGGAAGCTGCCGCAGCAGCCAGGCGGCCATCAGGTCTTCCGGCGTCAGGTTTTCTGGCATCAGGTCTTGAGGGGTCATGTCCCGCTGATCCAGCGTTGCAGCACGAGCGTCGTGGCGAAGCAGGCGAAGGCGAGGGCGGCGGCGCCGGGCCACCCGTCAACAGCAAGGAACAAGGCGTCCACCAGGGAGATGCCGGCGATGAGCGACACCACGGCCCGGGGAATGTCGCCCGGCCCGCGGCGGCGCAGCAGCCAAAGCGCCACGCCGATCCAGCCGGCAAGCGCCGCAAGCGCGACCTGCCCGGCCATCCCGCCGGCCAGCAGGGCGCCGTAGGCCAGGGGCGCCGCCAGGAACAGCAGCGGCCACAGGCTGCCGAGCCGGCCCAGCGACTCCCGCTTGGCGACGTAGGTGAGGCCGATCAGGTAGCAGAGCGAAACGGCGCCCGCGGCCAGCAGCGGCCTCGGCACCGTTGCGGTCGCGGCCAGCCCGGCGGCGACGTAGGCCAGCAGGCGGCAGAGCGCCATGGCCAGCGGGCTGAACCGGTTGCCCTTGTGGTTCCAGTTGTAGCCGATGATCGCGCCGCCCAGCGCCAGCCCGCCGAGCACCGCCGCCTCGGGCGGCGCGTCGAAGCCGCGCGCCGCCGCCGCCAGCACCGCCACGGCGGCCAGGAGCAGGACGAAGCCCAGCGCGAACACGGTGTTGGCGTCGATGGCGCCCGACGGGATGGGACGCGACGGCCGCTCCCGCGCGTCGATGGCGCGGTCGAAGGCGTCGTTGAGGTACATGCCGCCGAGGTAGGCGAGCGACAGGCCGAGCGCCGCGGGCAGGACCGCCCATTGCCAGGGCGAAGCGCCGGCCAGCGCGACGCCGGCCAGGGCGTTGGTCCACACCGTCGGCAGGTTCGACACCCGGCCGAGCCGCAAGGCGACGGAGGGCGTCATGCCGCCAGCCGCTCCCGCACCCAGGACAGCTCGCGGGAAACCGCGGCGTCCAGGCCGCCGGTCCGAAGCTCCGGCGGCAGCACGTTCCAGGTGTAGGTCTCGACCTCGAGGTGCGGGCTGATGCCGTCGCGGCGCTGCCGGGCCAGCATGTCGAGCAGGGTGGGCTGGGTGGTGGCGAAGTGGCCGAGCGGCATGTCGTGGAACACGGGGACGTGGCAATGCACGCGCCATTCCCGCCCGGGCCTGCCGCCGCCGTGCCAGGCGGCCAGCGCCTGCGGCAGGTCGAGGTAGCGCGTCAGCCCGTCCGGCCCTTGCTCGACGACCTGGTGCAGGTACACGCCGTCGTCGAAGCGGCGCAGCAGGTCGGCGGCGGCGGCGTCCATGCGCGGCACGGCCAGGGCGGAGGAAAGCTGCAGCTTCGCCACCGGCACCTCGGCCCGGCGGAGCGCGGCGAGGCTGTCCTCCGGCGCCTCGAACTCCACGGCGGCGTGGCACACGTCGAGGCACAGGCCGAGGTGGCGGCGCAGCAGCGCCTCCGCGGCGGAGGGCGCGCGTCCGGACAGGGCGGCGAAGCGCGCGGCGGCCTCCGCGGTGAACAGGAACTCCTCGAAGAAGCCGGCCGCCTCCGCCGTGGTTTCCATCAGGCACATCGGCTCCGGCTCAAGCGCCAGGGCGATGCGCCGCCCGGTCCGGTCCTCCAGCGCCGCGAGGCCGGCCGCGTGCCGCAGCAGCGCCTCGGCGATGGCTCCCCGCGCATCGGCGCTGGCGGAAACCCGGAACGCGCCCGGGACGGTGCTGACGCTGCCGGTCAGGCCCGGCTGGTCGTCCGGCAGAAGTGCCGCCAGCAGGCCGGCCAGGCGGTCGGTGTAGGCGAGACGCTCCGGCGTCCGCCAATCGGGGGCATAGACCTGCTCCTTGACCCGCTCGCCGTGGAAAGGGCCATAAGGGAAGCCGTTGACGGTGAAGACGTAGAGCTGCTCGCTGGCCAGGAACTCGCGCAGCGCCTGAAGCTCGTCCGGCGCGTCCAGCGTTTCCGCGGCGATGGCCGACAGCCGCAGCCCGACCCCCATCCGCGCCTGCGGCGAGACCCGGCGCTTCACGGCGGGCAGGTGCCGCCGCAACGCGGCGAAGATGTCCGGCCAGGTTTCGCCGCGGTGGACGTTGGTGCAGTAGGTGAGGTGCGCCGGGCCGGACGGGAGGAGCAACCTCATGGCCGCGGCGGCCGTCCAGTGCCCGTGGAGCGCGCGAAGGCAGTCATCCCCGCTCCGCACCCTTTGACGGTGGCGCGAGCCGAAAGCAGCAATGATCGGCTTTGCATGGGAATGACCACCAAATCAACTCAGTTGAACTACAACGCAGGAAGATTGTTCAAGCTTTGACTACGGGAGTTTTGGCCCCGAGCCGACATTGGCAACCAGCATGGTGCATCAACTGCGCCTGAGCGCGCATTATCATTTGTGTTGTATCCGCCGGGTTTTCGGCGTTGAATCCCGGTGGCCGTCGTGCGGCGCCGGCGCCGCCTGTCCGGCGCAAGCCCTCGCCCGCCTGTCCAGGAGCCAACGCGATGCCGGTCCACGCCTTCTCCGTCGAGCGCCTCGACACCCCGACCGGGCGCATCCTGGTCGTCACGGACGACGACGGCCGCCTGCGCGCGGTGGATTGGGAGGACCACGAACCCCGCCTGCACCAGCTCCTGCGGCGGCAGTACGGCGCGGACGCGGTCCAGCTCCGCGCCGCGTCGCGCGCCTCGGACGCCAGCCGCGCGCTCCGGGCCTATTTCACGGGCGACACAGGCTGCCTGGCGGGCTTGCCGGTGGCAACCAACGGCACCGGATTCCAGCGCACCGTGTGGGATGCGCTGCGCCAAATCCCGCCGGGGCAGACCGTCAGCTACGGCGCGCTTGCGGCCCGGATCGGCCGGCCCGGCGCCATGCGCGCCGTGGGCCTCGCGAACGGGGCCAATCCCATCTCGATCGTCGTGCCGTGCCACCGCGTCATCGGGGCCGGCGGCGCGCTGACCGGCTTCGGCGGCGGGCTGGAGCGCAAGCGCTGGCTGCTGGCGCACGAGGGCGCAACCGGTCAGGCGGCGATGGAGTTCCCGTCGCCGTCGAAGCGGTACACCTTGCCGTCCTGCGGCGAAAGCCCGACGCGGTCGCCCACGCCGTAGTCGATGTCGCCGAGGATGCGCGCGGTCAGCATCCCGGTCCCAAGCACATCGACGCCTGGCGCATCGACGTAGAGCATGGTGTCGGCGCCGAGGCGCTCGGCGTGCGACACCGTGCCGGCCCACGCGCCGCCGTGCGAGACGACGAGGTGCTCCGGACGCACGCCGACCGTCGCGGCGCCCGCCCGGGCGGCGGCGTCGCCACCGATGAAGTTCATGGTGGGCGAGCCGATGAAGCCCGCCACGAACAGGTTGGCCGGACGGGCATACAAGTCCAGCGGGCGGCCGACCTGCTCCACCGCGCCGCCGCGCAGGACCACGATCCTGTCGGCCAGCGTCATGGCCTCCACCTGGTCGTGGGTGACGTAGATCATGGTGGCGCCGAGCTGGCGGTGCAGCTTGGCGATCTCGATGCGGGTGCCGACGCGAAGCGCGGCGTCGAGGTTGGATAGCGGCTCGTCGAACAGGAACAGGCTTGGCTGGCGCACGATGGCCCGGCCGATGGCGACGCGCTGGCGCTGCCCGCCCGACAGCTCGGCCGGGCGGCGGTCCAGCAGGGCGTCGAGCCGCAGCAGGGCGGAAGCCGTCTCGACCCGCCGCTTGATGTCCGGGCGCGCCACGCCTTCCTGCGCCAGGGCGAGGCCCATGTTCCGGGCCACCGTCAGGTGCGGGTAGAGCGCGTAGCTTTGGAACACCATGGCGATGCCGCGCCGGGCCGGCGGCACGCCGTTCATCAGCCGGCCGTCGATCCGCACGTCGCCCGAGGTTTGCTCGTCCAGCCCGGCGATCACGCGCAGCAGCGTCGATTTGCCGCAGCCGGACGGCCCGACGAAGACCACGAACTCGCCGGCGGCCACGTCGAGATCGACGCCCTTGAGCACATCCACGGCGCCGAAGCTCTTGCGGACGGCGGAAAGCGCCAGCGACCCCATGCGCCCCGGCCTCAGAGGTCGATGGCGCGGCGCTCGCGCATGGAGCGGTCCGCCGCCAGCACCACGCCGAGCGAGCGGACGGCGTCCCGCATGTGGCGCCCGAGGTCGCGGTCGTTCCGCACCGCGTCGAGCACGAAGGCCTGCTCGCGCTCGCACAGCGCCTGGTGGCCGGGTTCGTCGTCCATGGACAGGATCTCGTCCGCGGCGAGGAAGGCGCCGTCCGGCCCGGTTTCGGCATGGTGCAAACGGATGCGCGCGGTCCTGGTGTGCGTGCCGATGTCCGCGGATGCCGCGGCCTCGTCCATGACGATGGACACCGCGCCTTTCGGCCCCATCACGTCCTTCACGAAATAGGCGGTCTCCGAGATCATCGGACCCCAGCCGGCCTCGTACCAGCCGGCCGAGCCGTCCTCGAACAGGACTTGCAGGTGCCCGTAGTTCACCTGGGCCGCGTCGATCTCCCCGGACAGCCGCACCCCCATGCCGCGCACCTGCACGGGCCGGCTGTCGGTGATCTGCAGCATCACGTCGAGGTAGTGGACGCCGCAATCGACGACCGGGCTGGTGCTGTCCATGAGCCGCTTGTGGATCGCCCATGCGGCGCCGGAGGATTGCTGGTTCAGGTTCATCCGCATCACGAAGGGCGGGCCGAGCCGCCGCGCCTGGCGGATGAACTCGATCCAGCTCGGGTGGTGGCGCAGGATGTAGCCGACCACGAGCTTGCGGCCGGTCTCTTGCGCGACCGCCACGACGCGCTCGGCTTCCGCCACGGTGGGCGCGAGCGGCTTCTCCACGAAGACGTGGGCGCCGGCCTGCATCGCGGCGATGGCATGGGCGGCGTGGCTGTCGGTGTAGGTGTTCACCGAGACGAGGCCGGGACCCAGCGCGAGGCCAGCCTCGAAATGGGGGAGGACGGGGTAGCGCCGCAGCTCGCCGGGCAGGGCGACGGGCGAGCGGTTGACGAGGCCCACGACCTCGAAGCCGGGGTTGCGGTGGTAGGCGAGGGCGTGGCTCAGGCCCATCTGCCCGAGGCCCACGACCAGGGTCCGCAGCGCGCTCATTTCACCGCCCCGGCCGTGATGCCGCGGATCAACTGCCGGGAGAACAGCAGGTAAAGCACCAGCACCGGCAGCACCGCCAGCGTCAGCGCCGCCAGCACGGCGTTCCAGTTGGTCACGAACTGGCCGATGAACACCTGGGCGCCGAGCGTCACCGTCTTGGTCGCCTCGCCCGGCGCCACGATCAGCGGGAACCACAGGTCGTTCCAGATCGGGATCATGGTGAACACGGCGACGGTGGCGACCGCCGGGCGGACCAGCGGCAGGACAAGGCGGAAGAAGATCGTGTACTCGGACAGCCCGTCGATGCGCCCGGCGTCCTTCAGGTCCTTCGACACGCCCTGCATGAACTCGCCGAGGATGAACACGGCGATGGGCAGGCCCTGCGCGGTGTAGATCAGGACCAGCGCCAGGTGCGTGTTCACGAGGCGGGCCGCCACCATCATGTCGAGGATCGCCACCGTCCCCAGCCGGATCGGCACCATGATGCCGAGCGCCAGGAACAGGCCGAGCAGGCGGTTGCCGCGGAATCGGTACTCGCTGAGCGCGAACGCCGCCATCGCGCCGAACAGCAGCACCGCCGCGAGCGAGCCGACCGTAATGATCAGGCTGTTCGCGAGGTAGTGCAGGAAGGCGCCCTGGCCCAGCACCGTCTTGTAGCCAACCAGGTCGAAGCTCGCCGCCCCCGGCAGGCTCAAGGGCGCGCCGAAGATGCTGGCCCGCGACTTGAAGGAGTTGACCACCACGAGCAGCACCGGCCCGAGGCAGAGCGCCGCGTAGAGGAGCAGCACCAGGTGGACCGCGGCGCGGCCCAGCGGCCAGGGACGGGCAGGGGCGGCCGCGGCGCTCACAGCGCGTAGCGCCGCATCCGCGCCTGGATGCCGAACAGGTAGGCCGAAACGCCGGCCAGGATGATCAGGAACATCATCGTCGCGATGGTGGCCCCCATGTTGGGGTCGCCGAGCTGCAACTGGTTGCCGAAGAAGGTGCGGAACAGGAAGGTGCCCAGGATGTCGGACGCGAAGTCCGGCCCGGCGTTCGCGCCGCTCACCGTGTAGATCAGGTCGAAGGCGTTGAAGTTGCCGACAAAGGTGAGGACCGAGCAGATGCCGATGGTGGGCCAGATCAGCGGCAGCTTGATGCGGCGGAACTGCGCGAAGCCGGTGATCCCGTCGAGTTCCGCGGCCTCGGTCAGCTCCTGCGGGATGGCCAGCAGCGCCGCGTAGATCAGCATGGTGGGGATGCCGACGTACTGCCAGACGGAGATCAGGGCGAGCGTCGTGAGCGCGGTCCCTTCCTGCCCGAGCCACGGGTGGAACCAGCCGCGCAGCCCGACGGCGCCCAGCAGCGAGGGCGCGACGCCCCAGAGCGGGCTGAGGATCAGCTTCCAGGTGAAGCCGACGACCACGAAGGACAGCATGGTGGGCAGGAAGAACGCCGTCCGGTAGAACGCCCCGCCGCGCAGCCGGGGCAGGGACAGCAGGGCCGCGAGCGCGATGCCGACCGGGTTCTGCAGCAGGATGTGGAACGCGAAGAAATAGAAGTTGTGGCGGAGCGCCGCCCAGAAGTGCAGGGACCAGCGGGGGTCGGCGAACAGCACGCGGAAGTTGTCGAGGCCGACGAACACCGGCGCGTGCCCGACGCTGCGGAACAGGGACAGCCGCAGCGTGTCGGCCAGCGGCACGATCATGAGCGCGGTATAGACCAGCAAGGCCGGCGCCAGGAACACGGGGATGTGCCAGCGCCGGGCGCGGGCCGGACGGGCGGCATCGCGCGCCGCCGGGAGCAGGGGCGCGTCGGCCGCGAGCTTCTCGACCTGGTCCATGGCGGGCCTCGCCCGTGCCGGCGGGGCGGCTACTTCGCCGGCTTGTACCAGCTATCCAGGCCCTTTTGCAGCGTCTGCGCCGCCTGCTCCGGCGTTTCGGTGCCATTGACCACGTTGGCCGACGCGACCCAGACCTCGTTCTCCAGGTTGGGCGTGCCGCGGGACAGCATCTGGTACGTGGAGCGCATGGTCGATTTGCACTCCTTGCGGAACGACAGGAACGCCTGGGCCAGCGGGTCCGTCACCGCCACGGCCTGCGTCTGCATCGTGTAGAAGCCGGGCAGAGAGTCGGAATACACCTTGGCGAAGTCCGGCGACGCCACCCACGCCAGGAAGGTCTTTGCGGCGTCGGCGTTCTTGCTCCGGGCATTCATGCCGAAGGCGATGTCGGGGTGGTCGGACACGTAGCAGGGGTCGCCCGCCTTGGGCACCGGCGGCGGGAACACGCCCATCTTGAACTGCGCTTGCGCCTCGAACTGCGCGATCTCCCAGGAGCCGGCCGGGTAGATCGCGGCGCGGCCCAGGGTGAACAGGTTCTGGCTGTCCGGGTAGGACTGCGCCTGGTAGCCGTCGCCGAGGTACGGCCCCCACTTCGCCAGTTCCCGGAACGGCGCGACCCAGGCCGGGTCGGTCAGCTTCGCCCGGCCCGCGATCAGCGCCTGGCGCCCGTCCTCGCCGTGCCAGTAGTTGGGGCCGATGTTCTGGTAGCCCATGGTCGCGGCTTCCCATTGGTCGGGCGTGCCCATGGCGAGAGGCACGTAGGTGCCGTCCTTCTTGAGCTTGCCGAGGTCGGCGAAGAACTCCTCCTCCGTCTTCGGCGGCTGGGTGATGCCGACCTTGGCGAAGGCGTCTTGGTTGTAGATGAAGCCGTGCAGCACCGCCGCGGCGGGCACGCAATAGGTGGTCTTGCCGTCGTCGGTGGACCAGCCGGCCTTGGCGACGGCGGTGAAGTTGTCCATGCCGGGGATGGCGTCCACGCTCGTCAACTGGTTCTTCTGGAACAGCTCCAGCGAGGCGTCGAACGGGCGGCAGGCGATGATGTCGCCCGCGGTGCCGGCGTCCAGCTTGGAGTTCAGCGCGGCGTTGTACTCCTTGGGCGCCGTCGGCTGGAAGTTGAGCTTGATGCCGGGGTGGCCCTTCTCGAAGGCCGGGATGATCTTCCCCTGCCAGGTCGGCAGGTCGTCGTTGCGCCAGCTCTCGATGGTGAGCGTCGCGTCGGCGGCAAAGGCCGGGGCCGCCATGGCAAGCGCCGCCGCGCCGGACAGGACGCAGGCGGCGGCTGTGGTTCCCATTGTCATCCTGCGTTCTCCGTCGCGGCCGTGGACCCGCGGTGCAAATGGCTGGAGCGCGCCGGGCAGACCGGCGCGGATGGCTTCGGGGACATTGCCATGGCGCCGCCCCATGCGCCAGCGGCACTTCCGCCGGGTAGTGGGTCAGTTTGAAAATTTACGAAGAAAATAAACCTATATCCCACATAGTTTCAAGATGCAAGCGGGGCTGACGCACGAACCTGATTGAGCGCCAGCAACTGCGTTAAAGCCTCATCGTCGTTCAGGTTCATAGGCAAGCCATATGCGGCGGCAACAGATGCATCGAGAGCTTGGTGCAGCCTGTCCAGCCAAGCGCCTTCTGGTGTGCCGCGCTGGTTGTAAAGAGCAGTCAGCGACCGCTTGCGCAGCATTGCAGCCGCCATTGCGTTTTTTGGCACCAAGCGTTCTGGAAATCCGGCGATGACTTCGGGGACGCTCTCAACCAACTCTGGCGGGTTCAACCATCGGTCACGTGCCGAAACGAGTTCTCTGGCAGCAGCGGCGATGCTTTGCGCCCTTGGATCGCTGGCGTATGTGTCCGCAGAAACATCCGGGGTTAGGCCGTCTGGGAAAGGGAAAGTGCTTAGCGCATGTGTCGCCGCATACCTTGGGTCGCCCCCAGCACCACGACGGTTCAGCAACCGCAGTCCCCAAGCTTCATGGAGCCTTGAATGGAGAATGCCGAACACAGTATCGTCGGCGCGCGGAATGATCGTAAGGCCGTCATCAGGAAGAATTCTTGAGTCCAGCCAAACAAACAACCGGTGCTTAGAGACTCTGGATGTCGCGATGTAGCGAGGTATATCTTTCAAAACGTTTCGCAGGCCTGTCGCAACTTCACTATGCAGCCACCAACGATTACGCCGAGAGTCCCTTCGGTTGTCGTCCTTGATGGGTTTCACGTTTTTGACCACGTAAGCAAAAGGTGATGCGTAATACGCCGCGGCATCCTCGCTCATGTTTCCAAAATCGACGATCCAGCGTTCGGGTGCCCGGCGGGTGATTTGGAGTCCATTCCGCCACGGCTTTACCACGTCGGCGTTTGTTCGGCCATTCGCGTTGGACGGCATCCCTAACCACGAGCGGGCTGTTTCTGGCGCGATGTCGAATGGGCCTCCTTTCTTCGTCCCCGTGAAGGATAGCCGAAGGTTTTCTCCCAGCACGCGCGCTTGCGTTATGTCTGCCCCTGACATCAGGTTCGTGGAGATCGAGGCGACTGCGCTGCCGTTTAGCGCGACATCAGGAACAGGGGTTTTGGAGAAGCATATGAGAGACACGCGAACCGCAGCGCCATCGAGAACCCAAGGTTGATGGGTCCACGCCTCATAGAAGGACAGGCCAGAAGCCTTCATTCTATCCAAGGCCTGCCTATTGACGCCGTTGCGAATGGCATCAGTCGCAACCAAACCAATTCGTTGAGTTGTAGAGGACACCAACTGCTGTCGTGCATTCTCAAACCAGTAGCAAACCAGGTCGGAACCTGCTGGCAACCGCTCCGCATACGCAGCACGCAACCTCCGGGTATAATCGTCTCCAAGCACCCCGATCATCTCACTACCTCCAAGGAAAGGAGGGTTGCCCACGATTGCGTCGGCTGCCGGCCAAACCGCCGCAGTGCCATCGTTGTTCAGCACCGCATCTCGGCAAGCGATGGTGTCCAGGGGCTTGAGGATAGGGCTAGGTGAGACAGCAAAGCCGTTGCGCCGCATCCATTGTATCTCGCCAATCCAAACCGAAACCCGCGCAAGTTCGGCGGCATAGGGGTTGACCTCAATGCCTTGCACTGCCTCCGGTCCCACCGTCGGGAACTGTCGAGTGAACCCCATTTCTTCGATGTCGAGGTTGACCCGATGTTCCAAGCCTTTGAGCGCGACGAGCGAGAGATACAGGAAATTGCCTGACCCGCAGGCAGGGTCGAGCACACGGAAACGCCTAAGTCTTTCTAAAAAGGCGATGCATAAACGCTCTGCCTCTTGGCGTGCTCTGGTCCGGTTTGCGGGCTTGCTGCCATCTATGCGGCCCTGTGCCTGACTTCTTACCGTTTCCCACTCGCGGAGCAGGGGGCCGACGATCACTGGGTCAATCAACTTCATAATCGTTGGCACGTCCGTGTAGTGCGCGCCAAGCTGACCGCGTTTGTCGGGGTCTAACCCGCGTTCAAACAAAGTGCCGAGGATAGAGGGTTCGATCTGTCCCCAGTCCAGCTTGGCCGCTGCGAGCACCTGCTTAATGTCGTCTTTTTCGAGAGGCAGAGCATCGTCAGTGTCGAATAGGCCTCCGTTGAACCAGGGAATTAGCTCATAGTTCAATGAGCCGCCTACTCGCATCGCGGAGAAAAGCTTTTGCGCCTCCAGTGAGAAGGACTCGGGCCGAGTAAGCGTGTAGCCCAGCATTTTCTTGAAGATATCGTTAGGAAGCAGGTCCACGTTTTCGGCAAACATGCAGAACACCAGCCGATTGACGAAGTGGGCGACGGCTTGAGGTTCATGGCCCCGCAATTGAAGCTTCCAAGCAAGTTGTGCGAACTCGCGAGCAACATCTTCGGTCAGTTCCTGCCGCGTTCGTCCAGGTTTGAGCTTCTCTGAACCGCTGAACACCTGTTTGAGGGTCGCGCGATTGGCGGCATCGCGGAGGTCTTCGATCCCGATCTCGTAAATTTTGGCGACGGTATTAGTCCAGTTTGTATGAACCTTGATTCGATCCATATCTGACACGACCAGAAGCGGTGGGTTCTCCAACACGGTTGCGTATTGCTGAAGCTGCGCGAATGCCGCCGTTAGGTCTTTGTGCTTGCCCTTGTATTCCCAGGCAAAGCAACCCCGTTTCCACACATCTGCCCAGCCCCTTCGGCCGGTCGTCTTCTTTGCGCCTTTTTCAAAAGTGTAAGTGTCGCCCACCTGGTCGCTGTCTGTCGGCGTCGCTTCGTCAAGAAGTGCGCAGAGATCGAGGAAATGCGAATGTGAGGCGGATCGTTCGGTAAGCGTCGAAGCTTTCCATTTGCGGATAAAATCATCAGGCGTCACGCGCAGCTGTCTCCCATGCTTCAAGGACTTCTACCATATTGGGCAGCTCCCAAAGCTTTTTCGTTACGCTTGCCGCCATCGCCGGGGTGCGGCGCAGCGTCTGGTGAATGCGCACGAAGTTAGTGCATGGTGTGGATCGCGACCGAGTGCGCGTGGTTCTCGACCTTCTTGGAGAAGGCATTGGTCAGCCGTGTGAACCGGCGCCACCCCATCCGCAGCGTGAGGTTTGCGCGCTCGGCATAGCTGGTGCTGACGTGCGCCGGATCAGGCCGGCCTTCCACCCGCGTCTTGATCGCCCCCGTGCAGACGCCAGGGCTGTAGCGGCCTTGGCCGGGCGCGTCGCCGTAAATTTTCACTAGCATGGCGTAGTCGATGTCAGCGCCGAAGGACTGCTCCACGGCTTTCCGCCGCCTGCGCTTTGCCGGCCCATGCCGGGACGCCTATGGTCGTGCGGCGGACCTCAACCGGGGGCGGAACCGATGCCGGACCAAGCCGAGACGCACATGGCGGCGGAAGTCCGCGAAACGCCGGATGCGGTGGCGCGGCTCGTCGCGCAGGAAGCGCACGCGCTGCGGAGCCTCGGCGCCCGGCTGCGGGCGCAGGACCCGTGCGTGGTCGTCACCTGCGCGCGGGGGTCGTCGGACAACGCGACGGCCTACTTCAAGTACCTGGCCGAGATCCTGCTGGGCGTGCCCGTGGCCTCGATCGGCCCTTCGGTCGCCTCGCTCTACAAGGCGCCCCTGAAGCTCAGGAACGCCGTGGTGGTTTCGGTTTCGCAGTCCGGCCAAAGCCCGGACATCGTCGCCTTGCAGGCGGCGGCGCGGGGCGCCGGGGCGTTCTCGGTCGCCGTGGTCAACCAGGACGGATCGCCCCTGGCGAGGACGGCGGACGCGGTCATCCGCCTCCACGCGGGCCGGGAGAACAGCGTCGCCGCGACCAAGAGCTGCATCGCCTCCGCCGCGGCGCTCGCGGCGCTCGTCGCCGAGTGGGGGGAGGACCCGGCGCTGCGGCAGGCGGTCGCGCGCTTGCCGGACGCCTTGGCGGCGACGCTGGGCCACCGGTGGGACGCCGCCCTGACACCTTTTGGGGCGGCGCAGTCCGCCTACGTCGTGGGCCGCGGCCCGGCTTTGCCGGTTGCGGCGGAAGCGGCGCTGAAGCTCAAGGAAACCTGCGTGCTGCACGCCGAGGCGTTCTCCGGCGCCGAGGTGATGCACGGCCCGCTGCAACTGCTGCAGCCGGGCTTCCCGGTGGTCGCGTTCCGCCAGCCCGACCCGTCGGAGGGCGCGATGGCGGACAGCATCGGCCGGCTGCGGGCGTTGGGCGGCCAGGTGTTCGAGGTCTCGGTGGACGGCGCGGCCCGGCCCGGCTGTCTGGGCGCCGCCGCCACGGGGCACACGGCGCTCGATCCGCTCGCCATGCTGCTTTCCTTCTACGTCTTCGCCGAGGCGCTGTCCCGGGCGCGCGGGCACGACCCCGACCGGCCGTCCCACCTGCGCAAGGTGACGGAAACGGTCTGATGGCGTCTCAGGCCCTTTGCGGCGCGCGCATCTTCACCGGCGAGCGTTTCCTGGACGGCCATGCGGTCCTCCTCCACGGCGCCCGGGTCCGCGGCGTCGTGCCGGCGGCCGACGTGCCGGCCGGGTGCGCCCGGCAGGACCTCGGCGGCGGGACCCTGGCGCCCGGCTTCATCGACGCCCAGGCGAACGGCGGCGGCGGGGTGCTGTTCAACGACACGCGGACCGCCGAGGGCGTGGCGGCCATCGCCGCGGCGCAGGCGCGGCATGGGACGACCGGCCTGCTGCCCACCTTCATCACCGACCGCGACGCCCGCCGGGCGGAGGCGGTGGCGGCGGTCCGCGCGGCGGTGGCGGCGGGGGCGCCGGGCATCCTCGGCATCCACCTCGAAGGCCCGTTCCTGGCGCCGGCGCGGAAGGGCGCGCACGATCCCGGCCTGATCCGCCCGATGACGGATGCGGACGTGGATGCGCTGCTCGGCACCGGCCTCGGCACCGTGCTGCTCACCGTCGCGGCGGAGGCGGCCTCGGCCCGGCAGGTCGGGCGGCTGTCGGAGGGCGGCGTCATCGTCAGCCTCGGGCACAGCGACGCGCCCTATGAAACCGCGGTGGCGGGGGCCGGCCCCCCGGG
>CAXUIQ010000023.1:0-17548 GCA_964250815.1 uncultured Acetobacteraceae bacterium | reverse complement strand
CCCCCCGTCCCTAAGTCTCTCGCTCCTACGCCCCCCACTTCCGCTCCCGCAGTGCCCGCCAGCCCGCCCGCGCCATCCGCCTCGCCGGATGCGGAGCTGATGGCCCGGCTGCTGGCCTTCGTGCTGCCGACCGATGGGCGCAGCACCGCCGATGCGGCCTTGCAGCGCTTCGGCAGCTTCGCCGCGGTATTGGCAGCGCCTGAGCTGGAACTGCGCCAGGTGCCCGGCCTCGGCACCCACAGCCGCGCCGCCATCAAGCTGGTGCACGCCGCCGCCGTACGGCTGGCGCGGGCCGGCGTGACGGGACAGCCGGTGCTGGAGGACGGGGAGAAGCTCAAAGCCTATCTCACGACCGCCCTCGCCCGCGAGCGGGTCGAGCAGTTCCGCATCCTGTTCCTCGACGACCGCGGCATGCTGAAAGCCGACGAGGTGCAGGCGACCGGCACCGTCAACCACACGCCGGTTTACCCTCGGGAGGTGGTGCGGCGTGCCCTGGAGCTTGCGGCGTCCTCCCTGGTCCTGGTCCACAACCACCCAAGCGGCGACCCCACCCCGTCCCGCGACGACCTTGAGATGACCCGGCAGATCCAGGAAGCCGCCGGGGCGTTGTCAGTCACGGTGCGCGACCACCTGATCATCGGCAATGGGCGCTGGCTGAGCTTCCGTGAAGCGGGGCTGCTCGAATAAGCGGTCGGTTCATCCTTTTGCCGATGGCTGCATAGCAGCGGTTCTCATCGCCAGCGACATCGCTACGACGGCTTTGCTGCCATAAGCAGCGGTGCCGAGGACGACACGATGACCCGAGACGAGGCGCTTGCGCTTTACCGGCCCATACGGGCGTCCATACGCCGGGTGCTGGGCGATGCCGTGGGCGCTTGCAGCCGGGCCGACATCATGCGCGCAGCCAAGCAGCTTGGCTGCTGGGACGACGGCGCCATCACCGTGCCCGAAGGCGGCGAGGACAAGACGTTCGAGATGATCAGCGACGTCGCCCTGTTCGAGCCGAACCAGCGCGGACGGCGCGCCTATGACCGCTTCCTGTCCGGGCCGGCGCAGCAGCTCGGCGCACCGGACCTCGCGCTGGCGGAGCGCATGGCCCGCGCGTGGTTCTCGATCTTCCGCTCCGCAGGCCGGCATGGGGCGGCAGGCGTTTGGCTTGAGGATTTGCTCGACGGAAACCGCCGTTTCTGGATGATGGACGAAGGATTGGAGGCCTCTGCGCCCGAGGGTGCGACGTTCGGCGTCCGGCTGTTCGACGCAGGCCCGTTCCACGCCGGGTTCGGCGTCATCGCGCACCCCGACGAGGAGACGGTCGAGACCGCCGTGCAGATGAAGGCGAGCAGCGGCCGGACGCTGTTCCGGCATTCGCTCGCCGCGACGCTTTACAGCGACGATCTGCGGGACAGCCTGCCCGTCAGCCCAGAACAGGAGAAGCTGTTGCAGGCTGTGTTCGACCGCCTCCTCATGGCGGAACGCAGCGCGGCACCTCAGGGCGACGCGCCCTCCGCCAGCCGCAAGCGCCCGTCCCGGCGGTCATAGGGCGGGTATCGCCGACCTTCGCACTATGCCTGTCCGCGCACGGCCGCGCGGGTCCGGGTCAGTTCCAGCACGACCGTGCTGATCGGCATGGGCAGGCCCACCCAGCCGGCCATCTCAACCACGGCGCCCAGGATCGCCTCGATCTCCAGCGGGCGGCCCAACTCCAGGTCTTGCAACATGCTCGTCTTGTGCCGGCCGACCTCGGCGGCGCCCGCGATGCGCTTGTCCACGTCGATGGCGAAGCGCGCGCCGAGCGCTTCCCCCACGGCCTGACCTTCCAGCATCACCCCGCGGGCCACGGCGCGGATGCCCGGCTCGCCGGTGATCACGTCGAGCGTCGCGGTGGTGAGCGCGCTGATTGGGTTGAACGCCATGTTGCCCCAGAGCTTCACCCATAGCTCGTCGCGCAGGCGCGGCCGCACCGGCGCTTTCAACCCGGCGTCGATCAGGAGGCGGGACAGCGTCTCGGCGCGCCCGCTGCGGCTGCCGTCGGGTTCGCCCAAGCTGAACCGGTCGCCGTAGGTGTGGGCGATGACGCCGGGGGCTGCGATCTCGGCGGCCGGGTAGATGATGCAGCCCAGCGTCTGCGGCGGCGGCAACGCCTCCCACAGCGCGCCGTGCGGGTCCACCGATTGGACGCGCCGGCCGCCGAACGGCTCTGCGAGGCCGTAGCAGTACCACCATGGGATGCCGTTCACCGCGGCGACGATCGTGGTTTCGGGGCCGATCAGCGGGCGCAACTGCGGCAGCGCCGGCTCCAGCGAGTGCGCCTTCAAGGTGAGGAACACGTAGTCCTGCGGCCCGAGGGCGGCCGGGTCGGAAACGGCGCGGGGACGGGTGACGGTGCGCTCCCCGCCGCTGTCCAGCACGAGGCCGTCCGCCTGCATCGCCGCCAGGTGAGGTCCGCGCGCCACGACGGAGACCGGCGTGCCCGCCGCTTCCAGCCGCGCCGCAAGGAAACCGCCGATGGCCCCGGCGCCGAACACGCAGACGCTCGGCACCATCAGGCGCCCAGGCCCAGCTTTTGCGCCAGGCCGATGCGCTGCACCTTGCCGGTCGCGCCCTTCGGGATGTCGTCGCGCAGCAGGACGTGGCGCGGCACCTTGTAGGCGGCGAGGCGGGCGGCGCAGAAGTCGCGGATTTCCTGCTCGGTCGCGGACTGGCCAGGATGCAGCACCACGACCGCGCCGACCTCCTCCCCCAGCTTCGCGTGCGGCACGCCGAAGGTGACGACCTGGGCGACGCTCGGGTGGTCCAGCAGCACGACATCGACCTCAAGCGGACTGACCTTCTCGCCGCCGCGGTTGATCTGCTCCTTGAGCCGCCCGGTGAGGAACAGGTAGCCCTCCTCGTCGATCCGTCCCTGGTCGCCGGTGCGGAACCAGCCATCGGTGAAGGCGCAGGCGTTGGCCTCGGGGTTGCCCGCGTAGCCCGGCGTCACGTTGGGGCCGCGGATCACCACCTCGCCGACGCCGCCCTGCGGCAGGATCGCGCCGTCGTCGGCCATCACCGCGATCTCCGGCCCGGCGGGGAGGCCCACGGCGCCGGGCTTGCGGGCGCGGGGCGGCAGCGGGTTGGAGGCCATCTGGTGCGCGGCCTCCGTCATGCCGTATGCCTCGACGACGGGGCTGCCGAACACGTTCTCCAGTTCCTGCATCACCTGGGGCGGCAAGGACGCGCTGGAGGAGCGGATCAGCCGCAGCCCGGCGACGCGGGCGCGCTCGGGATGGGCGCGCATGCGCATCAGGATCGCCTGGTGCATCGTCGGCACGGCGGTGTACCAGGTCGGGCGCACCTGCTCCAGCCATTCGCCGAACTTGAAGGCGTTGAAGCCCGGCGTGCAGCACACCCCGGCGCCGGCGCGCAGCGAAGACAGCACGGCGGCGACCAGGCCATGGATGTGGAACAGCGGCATGACGTTGAGGCAGATGTCGTCTGGTCCCAGCGCCAAAGACTCCCCGATGTGCCGGGCGGACGCGGCCAGGTTGCGGTTGGTCAGCGGCACGATCTTCGGCCGCGCCGTGGTGCCGGACGTGTGCAGCACCAACGCCATGTCGTCCGGTCCGGCCGCACCTGCCGCTTTTGGCGCCCCGGCCGGAAGCGCCGAAGTATCCAGGCGATACAGCCCCGCGGCGGCGTCAGCGGCCGGACTCAGTTCGATGGCCGGGATGCCGAGCCGCCCTGCCACGTCGCGGGCGGGCGTGGCATCGCCGTGCAGCAGGATGATCGCCTGCGGCTTGAGGTCGGATAAGTAGAACTCGAACTCGTCCGCCGTGTAGGCCGGGTTGAGGGGTGCTGCCGTGCAGGTGGCGGCGACGCCCGCGAAGCAGGTCGCCATCTCTGGCCCGTTGGGCAGCACGATGCCAACCCGGTCCCCGCGCCCGATGCCCACGCCGTTGAGCGCCACGCGCGTCTGCTCGGCCAGCGCCCGCAGACCGGCGCCGTCCAGCCAAGGGCGGCCCGGCGCGCCGATGGCGCGGGCGGACGTGTTGGCGGACAGGATGGCCCAGATCGAGTCGGTCATGGTCGGAAGCCTCTTACTGCTACTGTGCCGCAGGCCGCGGAAACCAAGCCGGGACGGTGGCCGGCAGGTCTTGCCGCGCCTTCTCGATCTCGTCGGCGCGGTTCTGCCGCGACACGCTGCGGAACGTGGCGTAGGGGTCGAGGGCCGTGCGCTTGACGGAGTCAATCGGGTCGATGAACCGCTCGCGCGTATCCACTGCGGTGGCGCCGTAGCGGACGAGGTTGACCGCGGTGCTGCCGCCGAAGGAAGCCCAGGTTAGCGGGTCCAGCACCGTGTTTCCGCCGAAGCCGACGGCATCGCGCGGGTTGCTCGGCCCGATGATTGGAAGGTAGAGGTACGGCCCCCCTTGCACGCCCCACAGCGCCAGCGTCAGGCCGAGGTCGGCGCTGTGGTCCGGGTAGCCCCAATCCGTCGCCACGTCGAACAAGCCGAGGCCGCCCGCCGTCGTGTTGATCAGGAAGCGCATCAAGCTGTCGCCCGCACGGCGCGGCTTGGCCGACAGCACGTCGTTGGCGAAGTTCGCGGGCATGCCCAGGTTGCTCAGCACGTTGCGGATCGGACGCCGGACGGCGCCGGGCACGTAGTCGCGGTAGGCCACCGCGACGGGCCGTAATGCGTAGGTGTCGAGCGTGTCGTTGACTCGGTAGAAGAACCGGTTCGTCGGCTCCAGCGGGTCGTTCAGCTCGCGGTACTCGGCCAGCGCCTCCGGGTCGCTGGCGGGCGGCTTGGCCGCGCAGGCGGCGACGGACAGCAGGGCGAGGCCGAGAAGCAGACGGGCGAAGGACGGCACGCTGGATGATCCTTGTCTGGGGCGTTCCTGGGGCATTGCCGCGATGATTCCACGGAACCGCGCGAAATCCCACCCCGGACGAACGACCGCTTCTTTTTTCCGGGCCATCCGGCTTGCGCACAGCCGTCTTGGCAGAGTTCACCACGGACTGCGGCTGTTCCGTCGGACCGAGAGGTTCGCCGGTCTTCGCGGCTTTTGCCGTGTGGCCCTTGACCTGCGTCGTGCCGGTCACTTTCTTCTCAGCTGTCCCGTGCGTTTCCCCGCCGAAGGCACCCTAGCTTACCTTGTCGGGGGCTTCAGGGCCTTGGGCGTGGACGGCTCCCGTCGGTTGGTTTTCTCGAACAATCGCGGGCCGGGTTCCCGGCGCCCATGGGCGCACTTATCTCCCAAAAGCAGCCCGAGGAGCTTACCCGCATGAACGTCGCCCTCCGCCCGCAGCCCAGCACCCATGACGCGCGCCTGGACCGGCTGGGCGAGGTGGCGGTCCGCGTGGGCCTCGGCCTGGCGCCGGGCCAGGAACTGCTCGTCACCGCGCCGCTCGACGCCGTGCCGCTGGTCCGGCGGATCACCGAGCACGCCTACCGCGCCGGCGCGTCCCTGGTCACCACCTTGCTGAGCGACGACGTGGCCACCCTGGCCCGCTTCGAGCATGCGCCGGATGCCGCGTTCGACACGGCGCCGGGCTGGCTGTTCGACGGCATGGCGGCGGCGTTCCGCGGCGGCGCGGCGCGTTTGGCGATCGCCGGCGAGAACCCGTCCCTGCTCGCCGGGCAAGACCCGGCCCGGGTCGCCCGCGCCAACCGCGCCCGCTCCGCCGCCTACCGCCCGGCGCTGGAGCTGATCACCGGGTTCGGCATCAACTGGACCATCGCGAGCTTCGCCTCGCCCGCCTGGGCGCGCACGGTGTTCCCGGACTTGCCGGAAGACGCGGCAGTGGCCAAGCTGTGGGACGCGATCTTTGCGGCGTCCCGCATCGACGCGCCCAACCCGGTGGCGGCCTGGGCGGAGCACAACGCGGCGCTGCGCGCCCGCACCGCCATGCTGAACGCCCGCCGCTTTGCCGCCCTGCACTTCCGTGGCCCCGGCACGGACCTGCGCGTTGGTTTGTCGGACGGGCATCTCTGGCTTGGGGGCGCGGAGACGGCAAAGAACGGCATCGTGTGCAACCCCAACATTCCCACGGAGGAGGTGTTCACCACGCCGCACCGGCTGCGGGTGGACGGCACGGTACGCAGCACGAAGCCGCTGTCCTACCAGGGCACGCTGATCCAGGACATCGCCGTGCGCTTCGAGGGAGGCGCCATCACCCAGGCCCGCGCGCAGGCCGGACAGGAAGTGCTGCAAAAGGTGCTGGACACCGACGAGGGCGCCCGGCGCTTGGGGGAGGTGGCGCTGGTGCCGCATTCCTCGCCCATCGCGGCCAGCGGGCTGCTGTTCTTCAACACGCTGTTCGACGAGAACGCGGCGAGCCACATCGCGCTCGGCCAGGCGTATCGGACGTGTCTGGAGGGCGGCACCACGGCATCGGAAGCCGAACTGGCGGAGCGCGGCGCCAACAGCAGCCTGATCCACATCGACTGGATGATCGGCTCGGGCGAGGTCGATGTGGACGGCATCGACCCGGCGGGCCAAGCCGTGCCGGTGATGCGCCGGGGGGAGTGGGCCGCACCCGCCTGACCCTCCCGCGATCCGCCCGGCGCACGCCGGTCTGGTGTGCGCCGCATTGTTTAGCATCCGCGGCGGTTTTCAGCTAAACCGCGTTTTTGCGCGGCCTTCCGCCCGCGCCCAACTGGTAAGAACATGCCCTTTCCGACCGTCAACTCGGCCCTCAACCGCGCGCTGGCCGACCGTGACTACCTTGAACCTACCGCCGTGCAGTCCGCCGTGCTGGCGGAGGAGGCGCAGGGGCGGGACCTCTTGGTGTCCGCGCAGACCGGCTCAGGCAAGACCGTGGCCTACGGTCTCGCCTTCGCGCCCACGCTGCTGGGGGAGGCCGAGCACTTCGACCGTGCGGCAGCGCCGCTCGCCCTGGTCATCGCGCCCACGCGGGAACTGGCGATGCAGGTGCGGGGCGAACTGGCTTGGCTGTATGGGCCGGCCGGCGCCCGCATCGCGTCCTGCGTCGGCGGCATGGACAGCCGGGCGGAGCAGCGGGCGCTTGCGACCGGGTGCCACATCGTCGTCGGCACGCCGGGGCGGCTGCGCGACCACCTGGAGCGCGGTCGGCTCGACCTCGGCAGCCTGCGCGTCGCCGTGCTGGACGAGGCGGACGAGATGCTGGACCTCGGCTTCCGCGAGGACCTGGAGTTCATCCTGGACGCGACGCCGGGCGAGCGCCGCACCCTGCTGTTCTCCGCCACCATTCCCAAGGAGATCGCGTCCCTCGCCCGGCGCTACCAGCGGGACGCGCTGCGCATCGACGTGGGCGGGCGCAACGAGCCGCACGGCGACATCGAGTACCGCGCCGTCACCATGGCGCCGCACGACGCGGAGCGCGCGGCGGTCAACGTCCTGCGCTATTTCGAGGCGCGGGCCAGCCTGGTGTTCTGCGCCACGCGGGAGGGCGTGCGCCGGCTGCACGGCCGGCTGATCGAGCGCGGCTTCGACGCCGTGGCGCTCTCGGGCGAACTCAGCCAGCACGAGCGCACCAGCGCCTTGCAATCCCTGCGCGACGGTCGCTCGCGCGTGTGCGTTGCGACCGACGTGGCGGCGCGCGGGCTGGACCTGCCGGACCTCGACCTGGTGATCCACGCGGACCTGCCGACCAACAAGGAAACCATGCTGCACCGCAGCGGGCGGACCGGGCGGGCGGGGCGCAAAGGCACGTCGGTGCTGCTGGTGCCGTTTCCGAAGCGCCGCCGGGCCGAGCAGTTGATCGCGTCCGCCGGCGTGGACGCGGGATGGAGCGACCCGCCGTCCGCCGAGTTGATCCGCGGGCGCGACCAGGAGCGCCTGCTGGCCGACCCGATCCTGGCGGAGGAGCCGGCGGAAGAGGACCTGGCGCTGGCCCGGCTGCTGCTGGAGGGGCGCCCGGCGGAGTGGATCGCCTCGGCGCTGGTGCGCAGCTACCGCGCCCGCCTGCCGGCGCCGGAGGAGCAGTTCGACCCGGCCCCGGTCGCGGCGCCTCGGCGGGTGGGCGAGCGCTTCGTGCGCGAACCCGGTGAGCGCTCTACCCGCGAACCCCGCGCGCCGCAGCGGTCCGCGGATGGCGGGGCTTGGTTCCGGCTGAGCATTGGCCGGCGACAGAACGCCGACCCCAAGTGGCTGATCCCGATCATCTGCCGCATGGGCGGCGTGACCAAGGCGGACATCGGCGCGATTCGCATTTTCGATACCGACACGCGGTTTGAGATCGCGGCTGGGAGCGCCGACCGCTTCGCGGAGGCGGTGCGCCATGCCAGCGATGGGGGAAACCGGATCGAGCCGGCGACGGCCGGGGCGGAAGCGCGGACTTCGGGGGCACGGCCGGGGCGGTCGTATGCCAGCCGCAAGGCGCCACGGGCGCAACGAGGGTGAAGCGCTGCGAATCGGCAGCGTTTTAGGTTAACTGGTTAGTGCAGTGGCCCCCCGCGCCTCGTTACCAAGAGATATAATGAGTAATATTTCCTATGCCTCCAATACTTCAGCAGATTCTCGTTGCCGTCTTCTCCATCATCCTAGTTGGCGTTTCGGGATGGATTTTAGGCACGGGACTAAGTATAGGCAACAACCAGAATGACTTGCTATACAGACTTTAGTGTTTGTTCTCGGTGTTTGTTTGTGTTACGATAGTTGTTATGGCTCTAGCTCATGCAACTAGTGCTTTTGATTACAATGGTAAGCCAAGCGGGAAGATCGGAGATTATATACTATGGATATTTGATAGCTATACTGACATAAAGTTTGACTTAGGTGTATTCTCGTGCGTTACCTTTTTCATAGTTGCGCCTCCCTCAGCAGCTTATCTGCTTAGCGGCCTCTTCGGATTTGCGAAATGGGAAATTTTACTTCCAGAAATTCTGAATTTTCTAGTGTATTGTTTGGTTAAAACCTTTATATCTTTCTCTGGAATTGTGATCATCATAATGCCTTGGGCCTACTTTGAAGGCTGGACAAAACTGACCTTGACAGAAACCTTCTGTGCAAGTCTTGCTTTTCTTTCCTTTGTCGGATTCTCATTTATCATCATGCTTATACATCTGAACCAGATTACAATAGCTCGCCTCCTGCTAGAAAAAATGCCACTCAGCTTGTCGAGACGCGCTAATCGGGCACATCAATTATTTACCCGGAACTTGAAGTAAAAAGAACCTGAAAGCGACTGTGGCCTACAAACATCAACCCTCACATCTCTTCTTCAAGGCCGCGTCAGCATCGGCGCCGGATAATCATGCCGTGCCAAGAAATCGATGCTGGTCAGCCCCACCAAAACCACCAGCCAGAACAGCCCAGCCAGCGCGAAAATCCGGCTAAGCGCCGAGGCGCGGCCCAGGTCCATGAACAGGAACGCGACCAGCCCGATCATCGCCGGCCCCAGCAGCCCGGCCGCCCATCCCACGTGCGCCAGCGCCGCCGCAACCTGCGCCCCCAGCAGGGCCAGCAACACCAGCCAGGTTAGCGCCAGCCGGATCACGCCCTGCCCGCCACATAGATGAGCGAGTACATGGCGATCCACGCCAGGTCCACGAAGCTTCAATACAGCCCGACCGCCTCGACCGGGGTGTGGTAGCCGCGGGAGAACTCCCGGCGATGGGCGCGCCAGGCGATCCAGGCCACCAGCGCCACGCCGATCAGCATGTGGACCCCGTGCAGCACGGTCGCGACCCAGTAGAAGCTGTAGAACAGCTCCGCGCCCCCTTGGTCCGGCCCGTGCAAGCCGAAGCCGGCACCGGGGAACAGGCCCTCATCGGGGTCGAGCTTCCATTCCAGGCCCTTCAGCCCGAGGAACAGCACGCCGAGCGCGGCGGTCAGGAGGCAGGCCGGCACGACCCGCTCCACCCGGCCCTGCCGCGCGCCAAGTAGGCCCACGGCATAGGTGGCGCTCGCGGTCAGCAGCAGCGCCGTGTTGATGCTGCCGATCAGCAGGTTGGCGTGCTCGGCCGCCATGGCGAAGCCGGCCGGGTGGCCCCGGTGCAGCAGCAGCCACGCCAGCACGAGGCCGCCGAAGAACAGCATCTCGCTTGCCAGGAACAGCCACATCCCGGCGATGGCGGTGTCGGCTTGGTGTTCCGGCGAGGAGTACTGGAACTCCGCATGGGCCACCGGCGCCGCGAGTTCAGCCATGCCGGGCGCCTGCGGGCGGCGCGTAGTGATAGGGGTCCGTGGTCACCGTCGGGATAACGGCAAAGTTCTCCTTCGGCGGCGGCGAGCGGGTCTTCCACTCAAGCCCGGTCGCGCCCCAAGGGTTGTCCGGCGCGCGCTCTCCACGGAACAGCGACCACGTGAGATAGCCCAGCGGCATCAGGTAGCCCGCCGCCAGGATCACGGAGCCTGCGGAGGACAGCACGTTCAGCACCTGGAACTCGGGCGAGTAGGAGGCATAGCGCCGGGCCATGCCGAGGTGGCCCAGGATGAACTGCGGAAAAAACGTCAGGTTGAAGCCGAGGAAGATGACCGCGGCCCCCATGCGGCCCCACATCTCCGGGTACATCCGCCCGGTGATCTTCGGCCACCAGTAGTGCAGCCCGGCGAAGAACGCCGTCACCATGCCGCCCACCATGATGTAGTGGAAATGCGCCACCACGAAGTAGGTCTGGGTCAGGTGCACGTCCGCCGCCAGCGCCGCCAGCGCCGCCACGAACAGCCCGGTCAGGCCGCCGATGGTGAACAGCCCGATGAACCCCAGCGCATACAGCATCGGCGCGTCGAACCGTATCCAGCCCTTGTGCAGCGTGCCCAGCCAGTTGAACACCCTGATCGCCGACGGCACGGCGACGAGGTAGCTGAGCAGGGAGAACACGATGGCCGAGTACAGCGACTGCCCCGCCACGAACATGTGGTGGCCCCACACGAAGAAGCTGATCACCGCGATGGCGACCGAGGACCAGACCACGAACTTGTAGCCGAACAGCTTCTTGCGGCTGAACGCCGGCACGATCTCGCTGACCACGCCGAAGCCCGGCAGGACCATGATGTAAACGGCCGGGTGGCTGTAGAACCAGAACATGTGCTGGAACAGCAGCGGATCGCCGCCGAGGGCGCTGTCGAACACGCCGACGCCGAACAGCCGCTCGAACGCCAGCAGCATCAGCGTGATGGCCAGCACGGGGGTGGCCAGGACATAGATGACGCTGGTGGAATACAGCGACCAGATGAACACCGGCAGCCGGTACCAGGTCAGCCCCGGCGCGCGCAGCCGGTGGATGGTGACGATGAAGTTGACGCCCGTCGCGATCGAGCTGAACCCCGACAGGAAGATGCCGACCACCGCCAGCACGACGTAGCCGCCGGTGTAGCTCGTGGCGAGCGGCGTGTAGAACGTCCACCCCGTGTCGAGACCGCCCCAGAACAGCGACCACAGAACCACCAGCCCGCCGGCCATGAACAGGTACCAGCTCAGGAGGTTCAGCTTCGGGAACGCCAGGTCGCGCGCGCCCAGCACTAGCGGCACGAAGAAGTTGCCCAGCGTCACCGGCACCGCGGGCACCAGGAAGAACCACACCATGACGACGCCGTGCATGGTGAACAGGCGGTTATAGGTCTCGTGGCTGACGATGGCACCGCCGGGCGAGATCAGGTGCAGCCGCATCAGCGCCGCCGCCGAGCCGCCCAGGAAGAAGGCCGTGATGGAGGCGAAGTACAGCAGCGCGATCCGCTTGTGGTCGGTGGTCAGCAGCCAGGAGCTGAGCGTGCCGTCCTCCGTCACGTAGCTGCGGGGCAAGGCCTCGACCGCTGCGCTCATGATCCCTCCCGTCCAGACAGCGACTTGATGTAGGCGACCAGGCGGAACAGGTCCCCCTCGGTCATGACGCCGGAGAAGCTCGGCATCCGGTTCTCGTAGCCGGCCACGATGTCCTGCGCCGGCATCAGGATGATGTCCCGGACATACTTGTCGTCCGCCACCACGACGCGCCCGTCGTTCAGCGGCACCGGGTGTCCGTACACGCCATCCAGCGGCGGCGCGCGCACGCTGCTGTAGCCCTTCGTGCGGTCCGCGGCGGCGGCCTGGCCGCGGCCCTCGGCCTGGTGGCAGCCGCTGCAGCCGTAGCGGGTGAACAGCGCGCGCCCCTGCGCCACGAGGCTCACCGAGGCGGCGTTGTCGGCCAGCCAGCGTTCGTAGTCCGCAGGTGTCTGCACGACCACCTCGCCGCCCATGGCCGAGTGGTCCGTGCCGCAGAACTGGGTGCAGAACAGGTGGAAGGCGCCGGGTTCGGTCGCGGTGAACCACAGGCTCTCGTAGCGGCCCGGCAGCACGTCGCGCTTGATGCGGAAGGCGGGGATGGCGAAGTCGTGGATCACGTCCTCGCTGGTCATCAGCAGCTCGACCGCGCGGCCCGCCGGCACGTGCAGGGCGTTGATCTCCCGCTGCCCGCCGGGGTGCTCGGCCTTCCACATCCATTGCTTGCCGACGACGGAGATGCGGAGCGCGTCCGCGGGCGGCTGGAACTGGCGGACGTAGAGGTTGGCGCCCCATAGGAACAGGCCGAAGAACAGCACGAGGGTCGCGCCAGTCCAGGCGATCTCGAACCGCCAGGTCTTCTCGCCGGGCCGGCCACGGTCCTCGTTGTTGGTGTGGCGGTAGCGCGCGACGTAGAACAGCATGAGGCCGAACACCAGCGCCAGCACCAGGACCGTGACACCCAGCAAGGCGAGGAGCAGCAGGTCCACCTCGGCCGCGTTGGCCGACGCCTCGGGGAGCGACAAGGCGTTCATGACGGCCGCCGCGGGCGGTGCGCCAGCCAGAGCGTGCCGCCGATGGACAGCACCGTCAGCGCGGCGGCGATGCGGAGCAGCTCCTCCACCGCGAGCGTGTAGCGCCCCGTGGCGGCGTCGAAATGGAAGCACAGCAGCAGCACCGGATTGGCCGCGGCCTGTCCGCCCGCCCCGGCCAGGCGCACCGCGTCCCGCAGCGCCCCGGGATCGTAGCCGACGCCCAGCACGTAGCTGGACACCTGCCCGGCGGGCGACACCACCGCGACGCCGGACGGGTGCAGGAACTGCCGGAGCGCCGGGTCGAAGCGGAAGCGGAAGCCGGCGGCATCGGCGATGGCCCTGGTGCTGGCGGCCGGCCCGGTCAGGCGGTGCCCTTCGGGGACGTGCGCCGCCGCGGCCTCCGCCGGGTCGATGGAAAGGAAAGCCAGGGCGTAGTCCCGTCCGGCCTGCAAGCCGGTCTGCGCCAAGGCGGCCGACAAATCGTCCCGCACGGTGCCGCACAGGTTCGGGCAGCGGAAATAACCCGGCGCCAGCACCAAGGGCAGCCCGCCCGCGACTTGGCGCAAGGTCGTGGCCTGCCCGTCAGCCTCCCGCAGCGGCACATCCATCGGCAGGAGCGCCCCCTGGCGCTGCACCCATTCCAGGTCGTCCATCCGCGCCCCGGCCCAGGCGGGCGCTGCCATCAGCAGCAGGATCAGCAGCACCCTCACCGCCGCACCCAGCCCGGCGACGCCGGCCAGTCCGGGATGCCATGCGCCGCCACGTCCCGCATCGCGTCGGCGATGGGCATGTGCACGCGGTTGCGGTCCCGGTCGAGCCAGTAAGCGCCGTTGAGCTGCTGCAACTGCTCGGCCCGGAACCGTGCCATGTCCGCCGCCACGTCCGGCTGCAGGCGCGGCGCGGGGAAGGTCGCGTTGGTCGCCGGCGCCAACTGCTTGTCGGTCTCCGCGCCGGGGTAGAGCCATGCCGCGAGGCCCAGCACGCCGCCCAGGGCCAGCAGCATGAAGAGGCCGGCCACCAGCATGGCGCGGAAGCCCACGTCGGTGCCTTCGTGCCGCGCCGGCGGCAGGTTGTCCTGTTCGGGTTCGGGGCCGTCCGCCGCCACCGGCGCAGCCGGGCGCGGCCGCAGCCGGACAAGGCCGATGGCCAGCGCCGCAGCCCCGAGCCACGCCGCTCCGGCCCGGGCGGACGACCCGAGGCGGCGAGGCTCACGCACAGGCGGCTCCGACCCGGCGCAATGCGACTGCCGCCGCGGTGCCGCAGACCCCGGCCAGGCAGGCGAGCGCCACCAGCAGCGGCAGGATCGCATGGTCCGCCGGCGCCTCCGGCAGCACGGTCCACCACGCCCGCAGCACGGCCATGACAGCCAGGAGCGCGGCCACGCCGGTCAGCGCCCGGGCGCTGCGCCGGGCACGGGCCGAAAGCAGCACCGCCATCGGCACGACGGCGTGGCCCAGCGCCACCGCTGCCATCACCCAGCCCCAGCCGCCGCGGGCGCGCAGCCTGTACCAGGGCACCTGCTCCACAAGGTCGTTCTGCCAAACGATCACCACCTGCATGAAGCTCAGGTAGGCCCAGAGCAGCACCAGCGCGAACAGCAGCTTGGCCACGTCGTTGCGCTCGCCCCGGGCCGTGCCGCTCAGCAGGATCGCAGCCGCCAGCGCCAGCACGGCGGCGCCGGCGCCCGAGAGCATCCCGTAGATGCTGGACACGAAGCGCGGCTGCATGGACATCGTGAGGTCGATGGCGGCAAACGTCGCCGTGAAGGCGAGCAAGAGCAGGCCCGGCGCCGCCACCCGCTCCGCCCGTCCCGACAGCACCGCCCACGCCAGCCCCAGCCAGACCAGCAAATACAGCGTTCCGCGCACCGCGAAGAACGGCACGTTGAGGTACCATGCGTTCGGCAGGTCAGCCCCGGCCCGTGCCCAGGGGTACAGCGCCGGCAGGCTCAGCAGCACCGGCAGGATCAGCGGCACGACCAGCGGGACCGTCGCCGGCCACGCGCTCCACGCCACCACGGCCGCGAGCCAAGCCTGCGGAAAGGACGCCGGCGCCGCCGCCCAGGCCAAGGCGGCGCCCGCCAGCCCGAGGGCGCCGACAATCCAAGCCCGACGCTCCATGCTCATGGCAGCGCCTCCCGCTCGGCCGCCGTCAGGTCGGACGGCGCCGCATCCGTGCTGCGCTGGAGCGCGCGGATGTAGGCGGCGATGGCCCAGCGGTCCGCCGGGCGCACCCGCTCGGCGAAGGAATACATCGCGCCGTAGCCACCGGTGATCACGTCGTAGAAGTGCTGGGTCGGCGCTTGCCGTAGCCGGGCCTCATGGTAGGAGGGCGGCGGAGAGAAGCCGCGCTGCACCACCATGCCGTGGCCGTCGCCGAGTTCGGAATGGCAGGGCGTGCAGAACTGGCGGTATTGGTCCTGCCCGCGCTGGATCAGCGCGGCGTTGAGCGGGGGCGGCGGCGCCGGGCGCTGGCTCGCCTCGACGCGGTCGGGCGGCACCTTGCCGGGGCCGACCGAGGCGGCGCGGTAGGCCGGGAGCTTCGGCTGGTTGATCGCGTCGTCGCACCCTGCAAGCAGGAGCAGGGCGAGAAGGATCGGCCTCATGCCTCGACCTCCTCGAACGGCTCGGGGTCCAGCGGGCGCAGCACGGCGCGGGCGGGCGCGGCGGGGCCATGCACCACAAGGAACCAGCCGTCGCGCGTCGCTTCGCGCAGCGCCTCGCTCTCGTCGCCGGGTTCCCACAGGCGGGGCAGGCGGTTGGCGATCAGGAAGGAGCCGAACGCCGCCGCCACCGCGCCCAGCACGGCGCATTCCAGGGCATAGACGAGGTAGGAGGTCCAGAAGAAGTCCGGACGCCCGCCGATCAGCAGCGGGTAGCTGTGCATGGTCGCCCAGCACTGCATGGCGAACCCGGCCGTGCCCAGGCCCAGCCCGGCCAGCAGCGCGACCAGCGGGATGCGGCTGCCGGGCGCGTCCTCGTCCTCCGGCAGCGCGTAGGGCGTGCGCGTTTCCACCTCGACGCCCGCCGCGCGGAGCCGCCGCACCGCGTCCTGCAAGACCTCCGGCCCGGGAAAGCCCGCGACGATCAACCGACCTTCCCCGTGCCGATCATCTGCCGCATCTCCGCAATGGACACGACGGGCAGGAAGCGCACGAACAGCAGGAACCCCGCCCCGAACAGCCCGACCGTGCCCGCAAGCGTGCCGAAGTCCACCCACGTCGGCGCGTAGTCGCCCCAGGCGCTGGGCAGGTTGGTCCGGTGCAGCACAGCGACGACGATGCCGAAGCGTTCCAGCCACATGCCCACCACCACCGCAAGACCGACCGTTCCCAGCACCCAGGACCGCAGCCGCATGCCGCGCCAGCACAGCAGCAGCGGGACCGCGCAGTTCAGCAGGAGCGTCAGCCAGTAGATCGGCCCGTACAGCCCGAAGATGCGCTCCAGGAACTGCCGCCGCTCCGCCTCGCCCCCGGAGTAGAAGATGTCGAAGGCGTCCATCACGTAGCAGTAGGAGACCGCAAGGCTCGACACCAGCAACAGCCGGCCGAGCACGTCCAGGTGCCGCTCGGTGATGTAATCGTGCAGGCCGAGCAGCGCGCGCAGCGGCAGCAGCAGGACGAGCACGACCCCGAAGCCGGACAGCGCCGCGCCGAAGACGAAGAACGGCGGGTACTGCGTCGAGTACCACCCAGGCGTCGCCGCGGCTGCGAAGTCCAGCCCGACAATGCTGTGCACCGACACCACCAGCGGCGCCATGATCCCGGCGATCACTCCGTAGGCGGCATGGTAGCGCCGCCACTGCCCCCCGGTGCCGCGGAAGCCGAGCGCCAGCACGCCGTAGAAAAGCTGCGCCGGCCTTGCCTGCACCCGGTCCCGCAGCGACGCGAGGTCCGGGATCAAGCCTAGGAACCAGAACACCGCGGAGGAGAACACGTAAGCCAGGATGGCGATGAAGTCCCACAGCAGCGGGCTGCGGAACTGCGGCCACAGCGTCATCGTGTTGGGATACGGGAACAGCCAGTAGAAGAACCACGGCCGCCCCAGGTGGATGATCGGGAAGATGCCAGCGCACATCGCGGCAAAGATCGTCATGCTTTCCGCAATGCGGTTGACCGAGGTGCGCCAGGATGACCGCGTCAGGAAGAACAGCGCCGAGGTCAGCGTGCCGCCGGAGGCGATGCCGATCCACCAGACGTAGTTGATGAGGTCGAAGCCCCACATCACCGGCCAGTCGTTGCCCCAGGCCTGGATGCCGCGCCCGAACACCAGGCCGACCGACAGCGCGCCGACGCCGAGCAGCGCGAGCGCCAGCCCGAACGCCGCCCACCACCACGGAGGCGTCCGCCGGTCGAGCGTGATGGCAGCGATCCGGTCGGTGACGCTGGCCGGGGTCTCGCGCGCGGAGACGACGGGGTCGAAGGGCACGGCCTCAGCTCTCGGTCGCCGGCGGGTTGCGGATGCGCGCCTCGTAGGTGACGCGCGGGTGGGTCTGCTGTTCCGGCAGCAGGGCATAGTGGAGCGGGCTGGTCTTGCGGGCCACGACCGCGCTCGCGCGGTCGTTCAGGTCGCCGAAGCTGAACGCGCCGGTGGGGCACGCAGCCTGGCAGGCCGTCACCGCCTGCTCCGGGGTGCCGTCGCGGTCGTGCTCGATGCGGGCGGCGGCGATGCGTTGCAGGCAGAAGGTGCACTTCTCCATCACGCCGCGGGGGCGGACGGAAACGTCGGGGTTGCGGGACACCGCCGGGCGGCGCTCGTCGCGCGCATAAGGGCCGAAGTTGAAACGGCGCACCTTGTAGGGGCAGTTGTTGGAGCAGAACCGGGTGCCGACGCAGCGGTTGTACA
>CAXUIQ010000022.1:0-17944 GCA_964250815.1 uncultured Acetobacteraceae bacterium | reverse complement strand
CGTTCTCAAAACCGGCAACGGCCAGAAGCGCCGCGCCGTCGCGCGGCAGGCCGAACAGCCGGACCAGGCTCTGCGCCGCCGCCGGCCTGACGTGGCCGGCGCCGAGCAGGTGTTCCATGGCGTCCAAGGACTGCTGGAGCAGTGCCGGCGCCGGGCCGCGCCAGCTCACCGCCAGTCGCCCTGCCGGCAGGTCGTGCAGGCGCGCGCGCTCCGCCGACAGCAGCGGATCAAGCGCGTCCCGCATCAGCCGCAGGTGGTGCGGCCGTGCCATCTGCGGCGGCAGCATGTCGGCGCGCAGCAGCAGGACGCGCCGCTCCACGCCGGACGCCGCGCAATCGCGCACCAGGCCCTGCAACGCCGCGAGGCCAGGGGAGGCAGCCGGCGTCGTCGCGGCGACTTGGGCATCGGGGGCGGTTGTTGGCGCGCCAAGCGGCGATCCTGCAAACGGCTCCCGGCGCTCCGACGGCTTCCGGCTCATGCCATGACCACCGGCCGGGCTTCGACCAGGGAAGCGGCATCGAGCAGGGCCGGGTTGCCGCAGCCAGCCCGCCCAGCCGGCCCCGTGGCGGACGCGCGCTCCACGCATTGCCGCATCGAGCAGCGGCCCGGCCCGCAGGCGCCGATGCGCTTGGCCGCCAGCATCGCATCCACCCAGCGTCCCTGGAACCGGCGGATGCCGTGCGCCAAGCCCCAATTCATGGCCTCCTCCGTGTCCGCCCGGTGCAGCACGACACGGCCTTCGCCCAGCGCGGCGACCGCTTGCGCGACCGCCGCCCCGGCTTCGGGCAGCCGCGGGCACCAGTCGAGCTTCACGAGATCCGGCTCCAGCACCGCCGGCACCGTCAGCATCAGCGCGTGGTGCGATACGCCGTCCAGCACAAGCGACAGCCCGGCGAACCGCAGGCGCGTGCGCGCGGCCATGAACGCCTCCGGGTCCGCGCAGGCCTCGACGAGCGGGATTTCCACGGCGACCTGGGCGCCCACTGCCCGGCAGGCCGCGGCAAACCGCGCGAACGGATCGGACAGGATGCCGGACAACGTCAGGTTGAAATGCAGCATCGGGCCGCGGCCCCGCGCCCCGGCCGTCAGCGGCCCGTTCGCCTGCAAGTCCTGCCGAAGCGCATCCAGCATCCGTCCATCCAGGCGGCTGGCCAGGTGGCGGAACAGGAACGGGTCCGCATGGGCCTGTCCCGCCGCGGCGATCCGGGCTTCCAGCACGGCCACGGAGAAGCTGATTTCCTGGAACAAAGGCTGCAAGCGGGCTTCCCGCCCCGGCACGAGCAGGGCGGCGGTTTGCCGATGCATGAGGTCGGTGATGCGGCTGTGTTCGATCACGGACCCCAGGGCGTCGATCACCTGGGCGCTGCCCTTCGGCTCGGACGAGGCAGGATCGGGCAGGGGGTCCGCCACGCGGGCCTCCGCGTAGCGCAGCAAGGCTGCGCCGTCCCGCTCCAGCGACCACAGCGTGGTCAGGCCGGCGGGGTCCGGCGCGTCCGCCTGGAACAGCCGCGCCAGCGTGGCCACCAGAGGGCCGGCCCCGTCGCCAGGGCGGAACAGCAGCAGCAGGTCGTCGTTCAGCAGCGCGAAGACCTGGCCCGCCTGCCGCTGCGCCGCGTCGTCCATCACCGCGCGGGCAATGCGCCGGTGGTGCGGGTGCGGCGCCGGCGGGGCCATCTGCGACAGGTGCAGCACGAGCGCCATCCGGCCGCGCGGGGCGCGCAGGGCACGCTCTGCCGCATCCAGAAGGTGGCGTCCGATGTGGCGGGCTGCCGCGGCGGTGTCCCCACGGATGCTGGCGATGGCGTCATGCGATTTCAGTGTCGTGGCCCCCGCTTGGTAGGGGTAAGATGCCGTATCATGATTACCAGCAGGTTAGCGAACTTCGCCTCTGTTTTCGGCATGGGTCCGCGGGCGCCGGACCTTCCCCGCCTGGCGCCGGGGCGCCGCGTCTATGCCATCGGCGACGTGCATGGGCACTTGTCGCAGCTCCAGGTGCTGCACGAGGCGATCGCCCGGGATCTCGGCGAGCGTCCGGCCGGACGGCCGCTGCTGATCCACATGGGGGATTTCATCGACCGCGGCCCGGACTCGGCCGGGGTGCTCGCGCGGCTCGGTGCCGGGCCGCCGGTGCCCGGGGTGCCGACCGTGAACCTGATGGGCAACCACGAATGGATGTTCCTGTCCGCCCTAGCCCGGCAGGACCAGCGCGAAGCCGACAACTGGCTCGACAACGGCGGCGCCCAGACCCTGGAAAGCTGGGGCATCAGCCCGTCCGTCCCGCTCGCGCGGTGGCCCGCGCTGGTGCCGCGGGCGCACGTCCTGTTCCTCCGCGGGCTGGCGGCCTGGTTCCAGCGTGACGGCTACGTGTTCGCCCATGCGGGCGTGCGGCCCGGCGTGCCGCTGACCCGGCAGATGTGGTCCGACCTGCTCTGGATCCGCGCGCCGTTCCTTGCCGGGCGCCGGCCCGTGGCTGCCCGAGGCGCCCGATCTCGGGGGCGTGCACGCCCACACGCCGCAGCCGGAGCCGACGCTGCGCGCCAACCGCATCGGCATCGACACGGGCGCCGGGCGCGGCGGGCCGCTGACCTGCGCCGTGCTGGACGGCGACGACGTGCGCTTCCTGCAGGCCGGGGCGCCCGGCGAGCACGAAACGTCCCCATGACGGCGATGGTGACGGCGACGCGCGACTTGCCACCTGCGCAGGGGGACGGTAGCCCATGACGATGGACGACACATCCCAGCCCGGCCGACCCGGCGGCGACCCGGCCCAGGAGCCTCCCGGAGGTCCGATGGCGCTCGACCAGGACGGCCTCGCCGACGCTGTCCGCCGCCTGGCCCGCACCAGCGTCATGGTGATCGGCGACGTGATGCTCGACCGCTACGTGTACGGGACGGTGGAGCGGATCAGCCCGGAAGCGCCAATCCCGATCCTGTCGGTGGAGCGCGAGGTGGCCATGCCGGGCGGCGCGGGCAACGTGGTGCGCAACCTGACGGCGCTCGGCGCGGCGGTGGCCTTCGTGTCGGTGGTGGGGGACGACCAGGCCGGGTCGGACCTCACCGGCCTGATTGGTGGCCAACCCGGCGTCGAGCCGTGGCTGCTGGTGCAGGGCGCCCGCACCACCACGGTCAAGACGCGCTACGTCAGCCAGGGCCAGCAATTGCTGCGCTCCGACCGGGAGGAAACAGGGCCGGTCAACCCGAAGCTCGCCGAGCGCATGATGCGGATCGCGAACGACACCCTGGCGGCAACCTCCGTCGCCATCCTGTCCGACTACAACAAGGGCGTGCTGGCCGGGGACATCCCGGCGCAGTTGGTCGCGGCAGCCAAGGCCGGCGGGCGCCGGGTCGTGGTGGACCCCAAAGGCCCAGACTACGCCCGCTATGCCGGCGCGGACGTGGTGACGCCCAACCGCCGGGAACTGGCGGAGGCCACGGGCCTGCCGGTCGATGACGAGGCCGCCATCGTCGCCGCCGCGACGGCGCTGCGGGACGCGCACGGCTTCGGCGCGGTGCTGGTGACGCGGGCGGAGGACGGCATGACCCTGCTCGACGCCGGCGGCGTCCACCACTTCCCGGCGGAGGCGCCGGAGGTGTTCGACGTGTCCGGCGCCGGCGACACGGTGGTGGCGACGCTCGCGGCGGCGATGGCGGCCGGGCTGCCACTGCCGATGGCGGCGCGCTTGGCGAACATCGCGGCCGGGATCGTCGTCGGCAAGGTCGGCACCGCCGTCGCCCGGGAAGGCGACCTGCTCTCGGCCATCAGCCCCCAGGGCGGCGCGCTGCGCAAGATCGTGACGCGGGAGACCGCGGCCGAGCAGGTGGAGCGCTGGCGCCGCCGGGGCTGGCGGACCGGCTTCACCAACGGCTGCTTCGACCTGCTGCACCCCGGCCACGTGCATCTTCTGGAGCAGGCGCGCAGCCAGTGCGACCGCTTGGTGGTCGGGCTGAACTCGGACGCCAGCGTCCGGCGCTTGAAGGGCAGCAGCCGCCCGGTGCAGCCGGAAGCCGCGCGGGCGGCGGTGCTGGCCAGCCTGTCCGCCGTGGACGTGGTGTGCATCTACGACGACGACACGCCGTTTGAGACCCTGGAGGCGCTCCGGCCGGATCTGCTGATCAAGGGCGCCGACTACACCCTGGACACCGTGGTCGGCGCCGACCTGGTGCAGGGCTGGGGCGGTCGGGTATGGCTGGCCGAGCTGCTGCCGGGCTTTTCCACCACGGCCACGGTGCAGCGGATGACGGCGGGGCGGAGCGCAGGGTGATGCCTGCGGTCAGGGACCGCGGGCCGGCCCGCTTGGCCGTGGCTGCGCCAGCGCCACGGCGTCCGGCGCGGGGGTGGCGGCCTCGACCACGCTGACGTGGGCGACCAAGTTGGCGAGCGGCACGAAGCCGAACTGCGGCTGGTAGCGGCCGTCCAGGGAATCCGGCCGGTTGTCGCCCAGGACGAACAGGCTTCCTGCCGGAACCGTGACCGCGCCCATGTTGGCGACGGAGCTTCCGGGCCGGTCGGCCAGGATCAGGTAGGACCGGCCGTTCTCCAGCGTTTCCCGAAGGATCGGCCATGGCGGCGGAACCCCGGCATCGGCCCGGTAGTCCCCGCTGGGTTCCGTCGCGGCGGCTGTCCCGTTGATGACCAGCTTGCCATCGCGGACTTCGACACGGTCTCCCGGCAATCCGACGACGCGCTTCGTCCAAGTGCCCTCGATCATGCGCGGCGGGCGGAATGCCACCACGTCCCCCGCCTCGATGCCAGGGTGCAGCGTCTTGATCGTGATCTGGTCGAGGGAGGTGCTGCTTCCGCGGATGGCATGGTCGAAGCAATCAAAGAGCGCCATCCCGCCCGGCGGCAGGGTCGGAACCATGGACCTGGACTCCATGCGGTATGGTGTCTGACGCGACGCGCAATCGCGGCCCAGGCTCCGCCGCGTTCGAAGCAAGGGGACCGAAGCACGAAGCCGCTGCTTGACAGGCGACCAAAGCGGCGAGGCGGACAGCGAGGTTCGTAGGCATGGGCACCAGCCGGCGGGAGTGGGCCTGTCAAATGCGACCGTAGCACGGGAGCAGGCCCGCGCAACGCGCCCGCGAAGCCTCGCCCGCCGTGCCTATTCGACGCGCAGCGCCATCCGCAGGCTGTTCTGTCCCTCGGGGTCCTGCAAGGAAGCCAGGCGCTGGGCGGCCAGGGCGGCGAAGCGGTGCAGCAGGGCGCGGCGCCGGGCCGGGGACAGGGCGTGGACCGGCGGCTCGCGCAGGATTTCGGCATTGCCCTCGCACGCGACGATCAGCCCGGCGTCCGGCGGCAGCAGCGCCAGCGGGAAATCCAGGTCCACCGCGAAATACACGCAGTCCGAGTAGTCCCGGTACTCCGGCCATTTGTTGTCGGACAGGAAATCGCGCGCCCCGGACTTCACCTCGATGCAGGCGAACCCGCCATCCGGACGCAGCGCCATGATGTCCGCCCGGCGGTTGTTCGGTAGCGGCATCTCGTGCAGCGGCGACCAGCCGAGCTGGAAGCACAGCCGGGACGCGGCGCGCCGGATCGCCAGGGCGCGCTCGGGGAAGGTTGCAGGGCAGGGCTGCATAATTAGCCGGGCAAAACGGCGTCGATCGCCTGGGCCAGCTTGATGTCCCGCTCCGACAGCCCGCCGGCGTCGTGGGTGGTAAGGGCGATGGAGACCCGGTTGTAAACGTTCGACCATTCGGGATGGTGGCCATACCGTTCCGCAAGCAGCGCCACCCGCGCCATGAAGCCCCAGGCGGCGCTGAAATCCTTGAACCTGAAGTCGCGGGCGATGGCGTCGCGGTCCGGGAGCAGGCGCCAATGGGGCAGGGTGGCCGCAAGCCGGTCGCGCTCGCCCTGCGGCAACGGCTCGGCGGGGGCGGGATGCAGCATTTCGGTTGACCTCCGGCGCGGGATGGGGCGGATAGGCGCCATGCCCGTCTATACCCTGCCCCCCGCGCCCGAGGACATCGCCGACTTGGCCGACCGGGCGCTTGCGGCGATGCCCGACGTGCTGCGCCGGCAGGTGCGCGGCGTGTCGATCCTGGTGGAGGAGGTCGCGGACGACGAGACCGGGGGCGCGCTGGGCAGCTAAAACGCGTGGCAACTCCCGGGCCTGAACCGCGGGGTGCCGCGCGGGCAGACGCCCGCGGGGGGCACGCCGCACGCGCCGGACCTGGTCGTGCTGTACCGCGAGCCGATCCTGCTGGAATGGATCGAGACCGGGGAGGACCTGTTCCGCCTCGTCCGCAACGTGCTGATCCACGAGATCGCCCATCATTTCGGCTTCAGCGACGCCGACATCGCGGCGCTCGAAGCCGATTGGGAGTAGGCGGCCCGGGGCGGGCGACGCTCGGGGCTTCAACGAAGTCCCGGGCCGGGCGCATCCATGCCTGCCGCGCTGCTGCAATCGCCTCCGTGGGATGCCGGCCTTGTGAGAGCCGGGGTTGTGCGGTACGGCAAGGGGGCGGAACGGCACGGAGGCGGGATTGCGGGTTCTCGGCATCGGATCGCGGATCGATTTGGGGGATCTGTACCTCAGCCTGGCGCGCGAAGGGCACGAGGTGCGCGTCCATGCCGGGGACCCGTCCTATGCCGGCTGCTTCGCGGGCCTGCTCGACCCGGTGGCGGATTGGCGGGCCGAGCTGGATTGGGTCGGCCGCGACGGGCTGGTGCTGTTCGAGAAGGTGGGCCGCGGCGCCGAGCAGGACGCGCTGCGGGGCGCCGGCTTCCAGGTGATCGGCGGCAGCGCGCTGGGGGACCGGCTGGAGTACGACCGCGCCTTCGGCCAGGCCACGCTGCGGGACGCCGGCTTGCAGATCGCCCCGAGCCATCCGTTCGACAGCCCGGCGGAGGCCGCCGCCTGGCTCGCGCGGCACCCCGGGCGCACGGTGCTGAAGCACGACAACAACGCGCGGGCGACCTTCGTGGGCGATCATCGGGAAGGCGCCGACGTGCTGTTCCAGCTTTCCCGCACGCCGCCGGGCCGCGTGCTGTTGATGCCGCGGCTGGAAGGCGTCGAGGTCGGCGTCGGCGCGTATTTCGACGGCCGGGCATTCCTGCGCCCCGCCTGCATCGACTTCGAGCACAAGCGCTTCTTTCCCGGCGAACTCGGCGAAATGACCGGGGAGATGGGCACCCTGCTGTCCTATGAGGGCGCCGACGCGCTGTTCGAGGCGACGCTGGGCCGGATCGCGCCGCTGCTCGCCGCCGCCGGGCACGTCGGCTACGTCAACCTCAACATGATCGCCAACGAGGCCGGGCTGTGGCCGCTGGAGTTCACCTGCCGATTCGGCAACCCGGGCTTCGCCGTGCTGGCGCCGTTGCAGCGGGACGGCTGGGGCGACCTGCTGGCCCGCATGGTGCGCGGCGGGGCCGGCGGGTTTGCGACGCTGCCGGGCTGGTCCGTCGGCATCGTGCTGACCGTGCCGGGCTTCCCCGAGGAGCGGCCCGGCGCCGATCCCGCCGCCGACCCGCCGATCTTCTTCCACCAGCCGCCGGACGGGGCGGAACTGCCGCACTACCACTTCTCCGACATGCGGCGGGAGGGCGGCCAGTTGTTCGCCCGGCGCCGCACCGGCTACGCCATGGTCGTGACCGGCACGGGGCCGACCGTGCCGCAGGCGCAGGCGGAGGCGGCGGCGCGGGCGCGCAACGTGGTCATCCCCGACCTGCGCTGGCGCGGCGACATCGGCGACCGCTTTCTGGCCGGAGAGGGCGCACGGTTGGCGCGGCTCGGCTGGATGGGACCCCTGGCGGACGCGGCGGCCGACATCCAAGCGGATGCGGCGGCCGACATCCAAGCGGATGCAGCGTGAGCTTGGGCCAGCCGATCGAGGACTGCCTGGCGGCGCGCATCTCGCCGGAGGTCGCGGTGGCGCGCATGCTCCTGGCCGGCGTAGCGGCGGAGGGCATCGCGGCCGCCCTGGCGCGGCACCGCCCCGGTTTGGATGATGCGCGCTGGACGGCGATGGCACGGCTCGTGGAGGGCCGGGGTGCGGCGCTCGACCGGCTGGCGGCGGAGGTCGCGGCAACCGGCGCGCAGCACGATGCGTCCGGCGAGGACGGCTTGGCGCGGATCGCCGCATTCTTCGACCGCGCCGTGGCGCATTCGCCCGAAGCCGGCGTGGCGCTGTATTCGCTCGGCGACCCGGCGATCCTGGCCCAGGCGACCACCGAGATCGTCGAATGGCTGCGCGCGAGCCGGCTTCTGCACGCCGGGTCCGACGTGCTGGACCTGGGCTGCGGCTTCGGCCGGATCGCGGCGGCGCTGGCGCCGCTGTGCCGGTCCGTGCTGGGCTTGGACGTGTCGCCCGGCATGGTCGAGGAAGCGCGGCGGCGCAACGCGGCTGTCCCGAACGTGCGGTTCGAGCAGACGGCGGGACGCGACCTCCATGCCTTGCCGGACCGTGCGTTCGACTTGGTGCTGGCGGTGGACAGCTTCCCCTACATGGTCCAGGCCGGGCCTCATGTGGTCGGGCGCCATGTCGCAGGCGCGGCCCGGGTGCTGCGGCCCGGAGGGGCACTGGCCGTGCTCAACTTCTCCTATCGCGGCGACCGGGCTGCCGACCGCGCTGATGCCGCCGCCCTGGCTGCGGCGAATGACCTCGCCTTGGAACAGGACGGCGCCGCGCCGTTCGGCGTGTGGGACGGCACGGCCTTCGTGTTCCGCCGCTGATCCGCTGGGCCGTCCTGCTGGCGCTGCTTGCCGGGCCGGCGCTCGCCGGGGAGGCCCCGTCGTCGCAGGACCGGGCGGCGCAGATGCAGGCGCACCGCGGCGGCACCATGCGGCTGCTGGCCCGCTCGGCCGCGGGCACCATCGACCCTCAAGTGAACTACACCGCGCAGTTCTGGCAGATCTTCTCGATGGCCTATGACGGGCTGCTGGCCTTCCGCAAGGTGCCGGGTCCCGGGGGCAACGAGATCGTGGGCGACCTGGCCGAGTCCGTGCCCACGCCAGCCGACGGCGGCCTCCTCTGGACCTTCAAGCTGCGCCCCGGCATCCGCTTCTCGGACGGCGGGCCAGTGCGCCCGGCCGATGTCGCCGCGTCCTTCCGCCGGCTGTTCCGCATTTCCAGCCCCACCGCGGACAGCTTCTACGGCGCGATCCAGGGCGCCGAGGCCTGCCTCCGCGCGCCGGCCGGCTGCGCGCTGGAGGGCGTCACGGCGGACGACGCCGTGGGCACCGTCACCATCCGCCTGTCGCGGCCCGACCCGGAGTTCGCGATGAAGCTCGCCCTGCCTCACGCCAGCGTGCTGCCGGCGTCCGCGCCCGATGCAGACACCGGCACCGTCCCGCTGCCCGGCACCGGCGCCTACCGCATCGAGCGTTACGATCCTGGCGGCAGCCTGCGCCTGGTCCGCAACCCGCACTTCCGCGAATGGAGCGCGGACGCGCAGCCGGACGGCTTCCCGGACGCCATCGACTACGATTTCGGGCTGGAGGACGAGGCGGAGTACACCGCCATCGAGAACGGCCAGGCCGACTGGACCTTCGACGCGCCGCCAGCCGACCGGCTGGCCGAACTCGGGGCGCGCTACGCGGACCAGGTGCACCTCAACCCGGCCTTTGCCATGTGGTTCATCCCGCTCAACACCCGCTTGGCCCCGTTCAACGACGTGCGGGTGCGCCGGGCGCTGAATTTCGCGGTGGACCGGCGCGCGCTGGTGAAACTGTTCGGCGGCGCGCGGCTGGCCGCCGAGTCCTGCCAGGTGCTGCCGCCGCGCCTGCCGGGCTACCAGCCGTATTGCCCGTATCCGCTGGACCTGGCCCGGGCGCAGCGGCTGGTGGCGGAGAGCGGCACGGCCGGGCAGACGGTCACGCTGGTGATCGACGACAGCCCGGCGGCCCGCGCCATCGGCACCTACATGCTGGACGTGCTGCGCGACCTGGGCTTCGTGCCCCGGCTGCGCAGCCTGTCCAGCAACGTGCAGTTCACCTTTATCCAGAACACCAACAACCGGGTGCAGGCGAGCCTCACGACCTGGTATGCGGACTACGCCTCCGCGGGCAACTTCCTGGGCGGCGTGTTCGGCTGCTCGGCCTTCCGCCCGGGGTCGGACGCCTCGCCCAACATCAGCGGCTTCTGCGACCCGGCCCTGGACGCGCGGCTGCGGGCGGCGTTGGCGGCCCCGGACGGCGCGGCCGAGCTTGCCGCCATCGACCGGGCCGTGACCGACCAGGCGCCGGCGGTGGTGCTGTTCAACCCGCGCTACATCGACGTCGTCTCCGCCCGCGTCGGCCATGTCGGCTACCACGAGCAGTTCCGCTGGCTCATCGGCCAGTCCTGGGTGCAATGAGGGCCTGGGCGCAATGAGGGCCTGGGTGCGATGAGGGCGGGCATCGCCGTATTGGCCGCCATCGTGCTCGCCTGCCTGCTGGCGCCGCTCTATGCCTCGCGGGTCTCGGGGACCGACCCGTTCCGCAGCAACGTGAACGGCACGGCGTTCGGCCAGGAGGTGCTGGCGGAGAACACCGCCGGGCTGGGCCTCGGGGTGACGCCCATCGGGCCGACCTGGCGGGGCGCCTACCTGCTCGGGGCGGATACGCTGGGGCGGGACGTGGCGGCGCGGCTGCTCTACGGCGGGCGCACGTCCCTGCTGATCGCCGGGTGCGCGACCGTGCTGTGCCTGGCCCTGGCGGTGGTGCTGGGCGTGCTGTCGGGCTTCGTGGGCGGGACCGTGGACACCGTGCTGGCCGGGCTGCTCGACCTGCTCTGGGCGTTTCCGGTCTATCTCCTGGCCATCTCGCTTTCCATCGTGCTGATCAGCCAGGACCTGCGGATCGGGCCGCTGCTGCTCACGGCCGATAGCCTGGAGTTGCCGGTGCTGATCCTCGGGATCGTTTACGTGCCCTACGTCGCCCGGCCGGTCCGCGCCCAGGTGCTGGCGCTCCGCCGCGCCGAGTTCATCGAGGCCGCCCACGCCACCGGCGGCACCCCGCTCCACATCCTGCGCCGCCACGTCCTGCCGCAGATCTGGCCCGGCCTGATCGGCTTCGCCCCCGTGGTCATGGCGATGGCGCTGCTGACGGAGGCCGCGCTGTCCGTGCTGTCCATCGGCGTGCAGGCGCCCGCCGCGAGCTGGGGCACGCTGATCGCCGACGGGCAGGCGCTGATCTACACCCGTCCGATGGTCGCCATAGCACCCGGCCTCGCGGTGCTGGCGACGGTCCTGGCGCTGAACGTGGTGGGGGAAGCCTGGCGCGCATCGCTGGAGACCCGGCGATGATCGCGCGCCTGCTCCGCTCGGTCTTGGTCCTGTTCGGCATCAGCGTGCTCGTGTTCCTGATCTTCTTCGCCACCCCCGGCGCCGACCCGGCCGCGCGCCTGGCCGGGCGCGGCGCTTCGGAGGAGGCGCTGGCCGCCGTGCGCCACGAATACGGCCTGGACCGCCCGCTGCCCGTGCAATACAGCCTGCTGATGCATCGCTTGTTCATCGCGGGCGACCTCACCTCCCAGGTGAACCGCGGGCAGCGCGTGGTGCCGGCCGTGCTGCGCGCCGCACCCGTGACCCTGTCCCTCGCCGCGGGCGCCGCGGTGGTCTGGCTGCTGGCCGGCCTCGCCATCGGCCTGGTCGCCGCGGCGCGGGAAGGCAGTGCGTGGGACCGGGTGGTGACGGCGCTCGGCCTCGTGGGCATTTCCATCCCGGTGTTCTGGCTAGGCGAGGTGGTGAACCTGCTCACGCAGAGCCGCCTGCACGACACCTGGGCGTTCCGCTGGGTGCCGCCGCTCGGCTACGTGCCGCTCTCGCAGGACCCGGCTGCTTGGGCGCGCGGCTTGGTGCTGCCGTGGGTCACGCTGGCGCTGCTGTATGCCGGGGTGTACGGCCGGGTGCTGCGGACCAGCCTGATCGAGGCGTATCGCCAGGACTACATCCGCACCGCCCGCGCCAAGGGCATCAGCGAGGCCCGGGTCATGCTGCGCCACGCGCTGCGCAACGCGCTGGTGGTGGTGATAGCACTTTTCGGCCTCGACATCGGCGCGCTGATCGGCGGCGGCACGCTGCTGACGGAGGTGGTGTTCGGCCTGCGCGGCATCGGCAAGCTGACCTACGACGCGCTGCAGAACCTTGATCTGCCCGTGGTGATGGCGGCGGTGCTGTATGCGTCGTTCTTCGTCGTGCTGGCCAACGCCGCCGTGGACGCGGTGCAGGCGGCCCTCGATCCGCGGCAGCGGTGATGCCACACTGGGGCGTCCCGACCCGGAGGCTTCCATGCCCGCACTCGGCTGCGCCCTGCTCGACGCCCTCCGCCAGCATGGGGCGCGCGAAATCTTCGGCATCCCCGGCGATTTCGTGCTGCCGTTCTTCAAGGTGATCGAGGAGAGCGGCGCGCTGCCCTTCTACACCCTAAGCCACGAGCCGGCCGTGGGCTTCGCCGCCGATGCCGCCGCCCGGTTCCATGGCGCCATCTCGGTCGCGGTCGCCACCTGGGGCGCAGGCGCCTTCAACTTGGTCAACGCGGTCGCCGGCGCCTATGCCGAGCGGGTGCCGGTCGTCGTCGTCTCCGGCGCGCCCGGCGTGCACGAGCGCGCCAGCGGCTGGGTCCTGCACCACACCAGCCGCACCGTCGATACCCAGACCCGCGTGTTCCGGGAGATCACCTGCGACCAAGCCGTGCTGGACGACCCGGCCCGCGCCCCCGCCGCCATCGCCCGCGTGCTGCGCAGCGCCCGCGAGTACTCGCTGCCGGTCTATATCGAATTGCCCCGCGACCTGGTCGATGCCGAGGTGGAGGCCGTGCCCGTCCTGCCGCCCAGCCCGGTGCTGCCGGCGGCGCTGGCGGAGGCGGCCGGCGAAATCCTGCAACGTTTGCGCGGCGCGTCCCATCCCTGCATCGTGGTGGATGTCGAGGTCCGCCGCTACGGCGCGGAGGGCAAGGTGGCCGAGTTGGCGCGCCGGCTGGGCATCCCCGTCGTCAGCACCTTCACCGGCCGCGGCCTGCTGTCGGGGCATCGGGACGTGACCCGCGGCACCTACCTCGGCGCCGCCGGGCAGCCGGCGGTGACGGCGCTGGTCGAGGAGGCGGACGCGCTGCTGCTGCTCGGCGTAATCCTGTCCGACACCAACTTCGCGCTCAGCGAGCGCAGGATCGACATGCGCCGGGCGATGCTGGCGATCAGCCGGCAGATCCAGGTCGGCTACCACAGCTACCCCGACGCCCCGCTCGACGCGCTGCTCGACGCCTTGCTGGCTCAGGTGGGCGCGGAGGGAGGCCCCGTGCCCTGCACGGCGGCGCCGGAACGCTATCCCGAAGAAATGCCAGCCGACGACGCGCCCATCGCGCCGAGCGACATCGCGGCGGCCGTCAACGACCTGTTCGCCCGGCACGGCCCCATGCCGATCGCCGCCGACATGGGCGATTGCCTGTTCACCGCCATGGAAATCCGCAACACGGAACTGGTGGCACCCGGCTACTACGCCGGCATGGGGTATGGCGTGCCGGCGGGTTTGGGCGCCTGCGTCGCGGCAGGCGGGCGCCCGATGATCCTGGTCGGCGACGGCGCGTTCCAGATGACCGGGTTCGAGCTTGGCAACTGCCGCCGCTACGGCTGGGACCCCATCGTGGTCGTGTTCAACAACGCATCCTGGGAGATGCTGCGGGTGTTCCAGCCGGAGAGCGCCTTCAACGACCTGGACGACTGGCGCTTCGCCGAGTTGGCGGGTCCGCTGGGCGGCGACGGCGTGCGGGTCGCGACCCGGCGCGCGCTGGCGGACGCCCTGGCCCGCGCGCACGCGACGCGGGGCCGCTTTCAATTGATCGAGGTGATGCTGCCGCGCGGCCAGACCTCGGATACGCTGGCCCGCTTCGTCGCCGGGTTCAAGGCGGCCCGCGAGCGTCCGGCGGCGTCCGGGTGAAGCGCGGCAGCGGCCCAAGGGAGGACACCCATGCTGGTGCGCGCCGCGACCGAAGGCGACCTGCCCGGGATGCTCGCCATCTACAACGAGATCGTCCGCACCTCCTCGACCGTGTACACCGAGCAGGAAGCGACGCTGGAGGACCGCCGGGCGTGGCTCGCGGCGCGAACGGCCCAGGGCTACCCGGTGCTGGCCGCCGCCGCCGCGGACGGGTCCGTGCTGGGCTACTCGACGTTCGGCGAGTTCCGGCCCTGGCCCGGCTACCGGCGCACGGTGGAGCATTCCGTTTACGTGCGGGCCGACATGCGCGGCCGGGGCGTGGGCGCGGCGTTGGTGGAGCCGCTGTTCGGCCTGGCCGCGAACCTGGGCAAGCACGTCATGGTGGCCGGCATCGACGCGGCCAACCCCGCCTCCATCCGCCTGCACGAGCGCCTCGGCTTCGAGCGGGCCGGACTGCTGCGCGAGGTGGGCACCAAGTTCGGCCGCTGGCTCGACCTCGTGTTCATGCAGCGCTTCATCGCCGACCCGGCGCAGGCCGGCCGCGCCGGGCCGTGACCGCCAAGCAAGGCAAGGGAGAACGACCATGCACGAAGGCATCAGCCACGTCGCCGTCCTCGGCACCGGCACCATCGGCGCGAGCTGGGCGGCCTACTTCCTGGCGCGCGGCCTGTCCGTCGCCGCCAGCGACCCGGCGCCGCACGCCGAGGAGTTCCTGCACCGCTTCGTCGAGACCGCCTGGCCGACCCTGGAACGCCTGGGCCTGCACCCCGGCGCCGACCCGGCCCGCCTGCGCTTCGCCGCCGACCCGGTCGCCGCCGTGGAGGGCGCGGGCTGGGTGCAGGAGAACGGGCCGGAGCGCATCGAACTGAAAGCGGCGCTGTTCGAGCAGGTCAGCGCCGCGCTGCCGCCCGAAGCCGTCATCGCCTCCAGCAGCTCCACCCTGCTGCCCACCGCCATGCAGGCGCGGACCCGCCATCCGGAGCGCCTGGTGCTGGGCCACCCGTTCAACCCGCCGCACCTGATCCCGCTGGTCGAGGTCGCCGGCGGCGAGCAAACGGCGCCCGAAGCCGTGGAGCGGGCGATGCGGTTCTACGCGGCCATCGGCAAGCACCCGATCCGCTTGCTGAAGGAGATGCCGGGCCACGTCAGCAACCGCTTGCAGGCGGCGATCTGGCGGGAAGCGGCGTACTTGGTGGAGCAGGGCGTCGTCAGCGTGGCGGACGTGGACGCGGCGGTGAGCCAAGGCCCGGGCCTGCGCTGGGCGATCATGGGGCCGATCATGACCTACCACCTGGGCGGCGGCGCCGGGGGACTTCGCTACCTGATGGACCACATCGGCGTGGACACGCTGTGGCCGGACCTGGGCACCCCGGCGATGACGCCCGCCTTCGAGCAGGTGCTGATCGACGGGGTGCAGGCGGAGGCGGGCGGCAAGGCGATCCCCGAGATGGCCGCTGACCGCGACCGCAAGCTGGTCGCGATCCTGGAAGGCCTGCGCTGATTAGGTTGCGTGGGGGGCCAGCACCCGCCGCACCTCGGCCCGCAGCGCCGGAAGCACGTCGGTGACGAACCATGGATTGTTCTTCTCCCACGCGCCGGTGCGCCAGCTTGGGTGCGGCAGCGGGAAGTAGCGCGGCAGGTACTGGCGAAAGTCCCGCACCCGGTCGGTCATCCGTCCCGGCCCCAGCGCGTCGGCCTGGGCGTAGCTGCCGACCAGCAAGGTGAGGCGCAGGCCCGGCATCGCGTCCAGCAAGCGGCGGCGCCACAACGGCGCGCACTCCGGGCGCGGCGGGCAATCGCCGCCTTGGGGCAGGCGGCCCGGGTAGCACAGCCCTATCGGCAGGATGGCGATGCGCGCCGTGTCGTAGAACTCGTCCGGCGTCATGCCGAGCCAGGTGCGCAGCCGCACGCCGGACGCGTCTGTCCACGGCGTGCCGCTCAGGTGGACCTTGGTGCCGGGCGCCTGGCTTGCGATCAGGATGGTGGCGGTGGTGGACACGCGCAGGATGGGCCGGGGTCCCAAGGGCAGCACGGCGGCGCAGGCGGTGCAGGCGCGGACCTCGGCCGCGAGGTCGTCGAGGGTCATCATACGACTTATATAAATTGCAGTGCCCGCGCCATAAAGGCCGGGATAGCCTTCGCAGCCGGACCGTGCTGCGCTCCGTCAAACAAGGCTGATCCAGCGGGCGACGCTAGGCTCAACGACGCCAAGCTGCTCCGGAGGAGCCTTTGACGACCAAAGATAAAAGCGTTACGTTATTTATATGAGATCAGTTCGTGATCCGAAGCCGCGACGCTCCAAGCGATCAGAGTTGACATGTGTTTACTGTAGCAGACCATCGACGAGTGACGACCACGTTCCACCAAAAGCCCTTTTCGTACGGCCCCGCCCGTCTCTGATCACGGTCAGAGCCTGCGATACCTGTAATAATGGAGCTTCGGCCGATGACGAGGCTTTCCGCGCTTTCATCTCACTTCGGGCCGATGTTAGAGGAGCCGAGGCGGACACGCTACGGCAGACGACAGTGCGCGGCGTCCTCCGGAATCGGCGGGAGTTTAAACGTTTGGTGCTCTCAATGCGACCATTGCCGTCCTACTCTCGATCTAGCCTTCCACAGACTGACAGCTGCTTCGCGGCAACGTTTCCGGTCGGACCGCACGAGCGGGTCATGTCCAGAACGACAAAAGGACTCTACTTCCATCATTTTGGCGAACCCATGCCGTCGAATGCCGAGCTTAGACTGGACGTGATGAACCCTGATAGCCAGGGCTTTCAGCCGTGGCTCGCTGACATGCTGCCGAGACTGCAACATGGGAATATCGGAGGTCCCGAGCGTTTCGGGTATGCGTTCGGTCGAGAAAAGGACAACCCGGCAACGTCGCTATGGCTATACCAGATTTATCGAACCCACGTGGTCCTTTGCATCAGCGAGCCGAGGTAAGATGAAGGTTTGTTGATTGCCCGGTCAAATTCCGTCTGGCTTGCGAAAGGTAGGCCACCCCGTTTCCTGGCTGATGACAACACCATGGCGCCGGACCCTGTCACACCAGCCCATACTCGACCTCCGGCGTGTAAACCGCCTGCTCCTTGCCCAGCCGCGAGCTGAACAGCGTGAAGTGCTCCACCGGCACCGGCTCGCTGCGGAACAGGTTGTGCCCGGCGACCCAGCCGGCGATCTTCGCCTCCGGCACGCCGTCCATGCGCGCCAGCGTCACGTGCGGCAGGAAGCGGCGCCGTTCCCGCTCCAGCCCGGCGCGCTGCAACGCGGTCTCGATCTTGGTCTGCAAGTGGTCGAGCTGCGGGCTGCGCTCCACCCCGACCCAGAGGCTGTTCACCTTTCCGCCCTTCTCGAAGGTGCCGATGCCCGCCAGTTGCAGCGTGAAGCCCGGCGCGCGCAGCGCCGCCAGCGCCTGGTCCACTTCCTCCGCCCGGTAGGCCGGCAGCTCGCCGATGAAGCGCAGGGTGACGTGGTAGTTCTCCGGCGCGACCCAGCGCGCGCCGGGCAGGCCGCCCGCCATCCAGGACAGCCGCTCGCGCAAGGAGCGCGGCAGGTCGAGCGCCACGAACAGCCGCATCAGGCCCCCTTGTTGGCCACGGCGACCAGCCGTTCCATCATCGGCAGCAGCCGCGCAACCTCCCGGCGGACGCCCTCGGGGTTGGGATGGATGCGGTCGGCCTGGTTCAGCGCCGGGTCGCCCGCGACGCCCTCCAGGAAGAACGGGTCGTAGAGCAGGCCTGGCCGCTTGCCGAGCCGGTCGAACACCGCCTTGAACGCCGCGCCGTACTCCGCGCCGAGGTTGGGCGCCGCCAGCATGCCGGACAGCAGCACGGGGATGCCGCGCGCCGCCAGCGCGTCCAGGATCGCCGCCAGGTTGGCCTCCATCTCCGCCGGGCCGAGGCCGCGCAGGCCGTCATTGGCGCCCAGCTCGACAAATGCCGCGTCCGCGCCGTCCGCCAAGGCCCAATCGAGCCGCGCCCGGCCGCCCGCCGTGGTGTCGCCGGACACGGCGGCATCGACCATGGTGACGTCCAGGCCGCGGGCGCGCAGCGCCGCCTGCATCGCCGCCTGGAACCCGTCCGGCTGCGCC
>CAXUIQ010000021.1:9739-18021 GCA_964250815.1 uncultured Acetobacteraceae bacterium | reverse complement strand
CGACGCGTGACGCCTCGTTGTGCCGCTTCAGTAGCGGTTGTTATGAGTTGCTCAAATGCATCGGCTAACTCTCGGAGCAATTGTTCTTTTGACATGGTATCCTCCTCTTTCTATGAATATCTGGATATTGTATTTCTAGTATACGAGCTTATGCGGTTAGGATGAGTCCTTATTAGCATACCAACGTTGATACGGCGGTTTGTCGTAGGGACTAGATTTATCGCGTCCGTTACGTGATTTATCACGCGAGATCAGGCTTGATGCTGCTTTTAGGCAGGATTTATCGAGATTTCGCTCAATAAATTGAGCAACGAACGCGATAAATCTAGTCCCTACAAAAATCTTCACAATAAATTCTTTCAAGCAAGTAACCCTCGTATAACTCTCTGCACAGACGCTACCCCATTTCCAAGATTACGCTCAGGATATTTCCTCGTCGTATAAGCAAGCATCCTGAGAGCAATAAGTAAGCTGGTAAAGCTTACGCGCTGTTCATAATCGGATGGTAAAGACACAATGTCTTGATAGCCTTCGAGAAGACAGGACAAGACCGTATTGGGGAGCGTTTCGCCATCGTGCAACTGAAAATGCCCTAAGTCATAACAGGAGGTGGCTCCTCGAATTTCGCCAAAGTCAATGATGCCTGTGTACTGACCGTGCTGTTGATAGATGTGTGTTGCGTCAAAGTCTCCATGTGCAAGGTAGGCACGGTCTTCGTTGAGCCATGAGTCGTAACGAGCAAGAATAGTAGCAATGTTTGTTACATCGCTACTACTCAGTAGTTGCTTATTTGCCAATAGATTGAGGTCATCCTCAAGATATTCATAAATCCACGCTCGGTACGTCGGAAATTCTGCCTCCAATTGTACGACTTCATTGCTATCTCTTTTTATCCAACTGAAGCCTTGTACTGGTATACTGTTGATAATGGCAAGGTCCCTGCCAGCTTGTCTGAGAATAGTTTTCTGGTCGTCAATGGACGTACAATTTCCTATATACGTGCCCTTGATTTCTGTAGTGAGCATGAGGGAGAGTTGCAATGCGTCGTTACGATGCTCGAAGTGTAGGACTTCTGGTACACGAACATCATTGTGGCGTAGAAGTCGATGAACGTACACTTCGGGAGCGAGGCTTGCTCCTATCTCTGGTAGAAGGCGCAAGTAAAAAATTTCGTTATTTATATGTATCCTATACACATAGGTAGAAACGCCCTCATCTACGCGCTCTATTGCTGAGAGCGGTATGTGAGAGAAGAGACGTGCTACCTCGTGGTGTACAAGATGAATGTCGGGGGACGTGGCTTTGGTATATGTCATGTGTGGAAGCGCACATTGCTTCGCTCGTGCGCGGGTGCGATAAATCGGACCCCTACGCCTCTCTTAGAGGCGATAAATCGAACCCGTATGCCTATTTTGGGGGCGATAAACAGAATATTATTCTCCTAGCAGCGATTCTATTGTGTCAAGCACCTGCATGATGTCGAAGGGTTTACCGAGATGGGCGTTGCACCCAACGGCTTTGGCGTGTTCTTCGTCGGCTTTGGTGACGTAGGCGGTGACGGCGATGATGGGAGTGTGCTGAAAGTCGGGCAGAGTGCGTAAATGCGCTACTGCATCCCAACCACTCATACCAGGGAGCGACATATCCATGAGAATGAGGCTGGGGTGATGTTTTACAGCTTGTGCAACTGCCTTCTCGCCATCTTCTGCGTAGATCAGAGCATAGCCTTCATCCTCTAGCACCAGCCCCAGCAGGGTTCGCATATCCTCACTATCGTCAACAATGAGAATTGTTTGAGTTGTTTGTGTAGTTTGCACGTCTTTTACTGCTCCTTTGCTGCATCAGGAATGACGCGCAATACAATAACGTCGGGTTTAGAAGTTTGTATGATATTCAGCATATCCATTTCGGTTGAGGCTGTTTTCACGGTCAAGCCAGCCTCCGAGAGAACACGTTCTAGGGCAGCCTGTTCAGAAGGCTCTGTATTGAGTACAAGAAACTGTTGCTGTGAAGATGCTGTGTTCGCAGTTTCTCCCTGTAGGGTTGTGATACTGGATACAGTGACAGGTGAGAGGGCATTATGAGTGGCAACATGTCGTAGCGTGTTGAGCAAGGTATCACGATCCACTGGCTTCACTAGATACTCGTCAGCACCCAGCACATGTGCGGCAGAGCGATCTTCTAGCACGGTGAGCATGATAACGGGAATATTCGATGTTGCAGGATTTGCACGCAACTGATGCAGAATTTGCCAACCGTTGACCTCTGGCATCATCACATCAAGCGTGACCGCTGTCGGCTGCAACTGCTCAACTACCTCTACCGCTTTGGAAGAGTTGTTGACGCCAATAACTTTGTACGGTGAATTTTCCAGCGCATTGTTGATGAGACTAATGACATCTGGATTGTCGTCAATCGCCAGTATAAGGTGCTGATCCTGCCCATTCTCCTCGGCAAGCGTCTCTAGCACGTTGACGGTTGGAGACTTCCCTTGCAGCATTAACGCACCACTGTTGAGGCGAGTATCCTGTTGTTCAGGGCGTAAGGCACGAGCATGAACGGGTAGGTAGAGAGTAAAAGTGCTACCTTGATCTGGCACACTTTGCAACTCTAGTTTGCCGCCTAGCAACGCCGTAAGTTGACGAACAATTGAGAGGCCGAGACCTGTACCACCATATTTACGCGTGTTACTGCCATCGACTTGATAGAACGCCTCAAAAATGCGCTCCTGCATTTCCTGCGAAATACCAATACCGGTGTCTTGCACCGAGATAGCGATCTGGTCTACAGCATCTTCGTCATTTTCTATATGTTCAGTAGTAGAGTTCGGCGTAGTAGCAGGTAGAAGTTTTGCGCTGGCTGTTACAGAACCCTTTTCTGTGAATTTCAAGGCATTTGAAATCAAATTAAGCAATATCTGACGTAGCTTGATCGGATCAGTTTCAAGCGTGCTTATGCCTTCTTCAACGTTCCATTGTAAGGCTACTTTCTGCTCTACAGCAATCGAGTGTGTTTCCTCAACAACAGAAGAGAGCAGTTCACTTAGGTCAACCTCACTATTATTGACATCCATACGTCCAGCTTCGATTTTCGCTAGATCGAGTACATCATTAATGAGGGAGAGCAGGTGTTGTCCATTTTTCAGGATGCGCTCAATGTTGCTTCGCTGTCGTGAATTAAAATTTTTACCATCATTATTACGAAGCAATATCTGACTGAAACCAAGTATAGAGGTCAAGGGTGTACGTAACTCATGCGACATGGTAGAGAGGAACTGACTTCTAGCTTTATTTGCATCCTCAAGGGCAGCATTCAACACGGTCAAATCGTCGCGCTGACGACGTAGCGCAATGTTCGCGGACTCTTGTTCGCGGCTACGCTGCTCTAACTCTTCTGCCTGTTCCTGAATATGGCGGTAGGCTTGAGTATTGCTCAAAGCAGATGTAAGGTTGCTTGCGACAACATTCAGGACGTTACGAGCCTTCTCGTTCATGGGATAGACAGAACCTACTACAAGTACACCAAGCAGATTTTTCCCATCAGCAAGTGGGAGATGATAGAGTCCAGAAGGTAGCACAGTGCCGAGCGATGTTTTCACGCGAAACGGCTCCTTCTGTCCCTCGTCACGATAGGAAAGATAGAGCGTTTCACGACTCTGGGCAACCTGTCCGACGAGACCTTCACCGAGACGAAATTTGTTCTGTACGTTCTGTGTATCTACCCCTAGAGAGGCGAACATAGTCAGTTGTTGAGTAGGAGCATCATAGAGGTAAAGAACGCCCAGTTGTAAGTTGAGCAAGGAGAGAACATTACTGATAAACTCTCTTGGTAGCGTCTCAAGATCGAGGCTTTTCGTCAGGACAGAGTTGAGTTCCTGCACGCTCTCCATAATATCGCGCTCTTGTAGAGCACTTTGTTGATCTTGCAATTTCATAGCCATCGAATTGAAGGTTTTCCCCAATTGATTTAGCTCATTATAAAAAAGGTCGGGTACACGTGTAGATAAATTCCCTGAGCCTAACCGCGCTGTTGTATCTTGCAACGTATTGAGCTGCCCCTGCAAATTGTTCGTTAAACTACCGAGTACACGCCACAGCACAATCAGAGCAATGCAGGAGACAATGATAACAGAGATAACAAAAAGAGTGTTAATCGTGTTGACTTGCGCTTGCAAGTTGACAACATCACTATTCACCACGCCCTGTAGCTGCGCCATCGCGTTTCTGAAAGCATCGAAGGATTGCTTTCCTGCAGCACTTGTAGCCTCCGAACGAGCGACTGCAAGATTACCAGATTGCATATTCTTGATCTGCACTGATGCAAAATTATCATACCAATCTGTGGCACGGTTATCAGCAAGAAGAATTAAGGCCGAAGTATTATTGTAGGAAGTATTGTTGGTAGCATCTTTTAACTGTTGTAGATAGGATAAGTACTGAGGGCGACCGCTATTAAAAGGCTCTAAAAATGTCGTGTCATTGGTGGTAATATAGCCTCGTAAACCGGTCTCTTGGTCGATCATGGAACTTAGCATACCGTCCACATTTCGTTGCACGGTAACTTTCTGCTCACCAAGAGTATATTGACTGGTGGATGCATAGATACTTGCTACTACACCAAGAACGAGACCAAACAAAAGAATAAGAATAGGCCAAAGCAGACCATCACGGAATCCTCCTATCAAGCTCCGTTGCCGCCTTGCTACAGTTGTTGTTTGCATAGATTCCTCTCACCGCATGTGCCACCGACACATAAGAAGTTGTATTCTTTGCTATTCTAACATAGTATGGAAGATATTTGACATGTATTCTCTCTGACTGCTATCATAGTGCTATAGCACAGCAAGCCTTTCCAAGAAAACATGTCGGGCAATGTCGCCTCACATCCAATGTGAGGTTTTTGTGTATGTACCTACAGTGGCACTTAGTACTACAGGATAGAACGCGTGATACAATCAGATAAGTCCGATACCTTTGAGCAGCCTACGCTGCCACCTCCCTTCTCCCATTACTCTCTTGATAGAGCGTATGATGAAATGTTTCAGCAAGGAGGCATTGCGCGTCTTCCGTATCAGGAATTATACCAACGATTGCTAGAATTGTCGATGGATACGCTTTCCCAACGACAACAGGCAGCGGACGTTGCTTTTCTCAATCAGGGTATTACCTTTACTGTCTACGGAGGTGATGAGGGAACTGAACGTATCTGGCCTTACGATCTGTTACCGCGTATTATCACGAGTAGCGAATGGGAGACTATTGAACTTGGCCTATCCCAACGCATTACAGCCCTCAATTTGTTTCTCAAGGACATCTATCACGAGGCACGTATTCTCAAAGATGGCGTTGTGCCACGCGCACTGGTCTATAGCTGCAAGCACTTTCGGCGTGAGATGCAAGGATTGCACGTCCCACACGATACCTATATTTCAATCGTTGGCTCCGACCTCGTGCGCCTGCCAGATGGCTCGTTCGCGGTACTTGAAGATAATCTGCGCGTACCAAGCGGTGTCTCCTACATGCTAGCAAATCGTCAGGTAATGAAAAACGTCTTCCCTACACTATTTAGCAGCTATGACGTGCGCCCGATAGACCATTATGGGCAGGCATTGCTGAATACATTAACCTCTCTCGCCCCGATTATGCGTCCCGATCCGACGATTGTATTGTTGACTCCTGGTGTCTATAACTCGGCCTATTTCGAGCATACCTATCTTGCGCGTCAGATGGGTATCGAACTGGTCGAGGGGCGCGACCTGCTCGTGCATGACAACATTGTGTATATGCGTACTACGGCTGGCTTGTGCCGTGTTGATGTAATTTATCGCCGCATCGACGATGATTTTCTCGATCCGCTAGCATTCCGTCCAGACTCAACACTCGGCGTCCCCGGCCTTCTGAATGCGTATCGCGCGGGCAATGTCTCGCTTGCTAACGCGATTGGCACTGGCGTTGCTGATGATAAAGCACTCTACGCCTATGTACCCGCGATCATTCGCTACTATCTTGGAGAAGAGGCAATCCTCCCAAATGTGGAGACCTATCTCCTTACTGATGCATCACATCAACAGTATGTGCTTGAGCATCTGGATGAACTGGTAGTCAAGGCGGTAGGGGAATCCGGTGGCTATGGCATGCTGATTGGACCTTATAGTACGGAGAAGCAGCGTGAGGAATTTCGGCAAGCAATTCTCGCAAATCCACGAAACTATATCGCGCAACCAACGCTAGCACTTTCGCGTGCCCCCTGTTTTCTCGATGGTCGCATCGAGCCTCGGCACGTCGATTTACGCCCATTCATTCTCAATGGAGACCGCATAACCGTCGTTCCTGGTGGCCTCACGCGCGTCGCTTTGCGTCGTGGCTCGCTGGTCGTCAATTCGTCGCAGGGTGGTGGCAGCAAAGATACATGGGTTTTGGGTCATGAGTAAGGAGTTCCTTTTATGCTATCACGCGTTGCCGATAATCTCTATTGGATGAGCCGATATTTGGAACGCGCTGAACACACGGCCCGTTTACTGGATGTCAATCTTAATCAGATGCTCGAGTCGGCTCAGTATGCAGATATGCGTTGGGAACGCTTATATCGTAGCCTGCGTCTTCCTGCACTCGAAAGTGGGTCAGATGAGGCGTATCGCGTGATGCAGTGGCTCACATTTGATACCTCCAATAATGCCTCGATTGCCTCGTGCCTCGCTTCGGCACGTGAGAATGCTCGTCAGGTGCGCGAACAGATTAGCTCGGAAATGTGGGAGCAACTGAACAGGCTCTATCTACGAGTGAAGAGTACCAGTATCGACAAGATATGGCACGGTCAGCCACACATATTCCTGGCACGGGTCAAAGAGGGCATTCAGCTTTTTCAGGGCGTGACCGACGCCACCATGAGTCATAGCGAGGGCTGGCACTTTATTCGTGTTGGCTGCTATACTGAACGCGCTTCGCAGACAGCGATGTTGCTCGATGTACATTTTCATTCGCTGATGGAGGTTCATGAACCGTTTACCAATTCCTCGCTCGACTATATGAGTTGGGTGGGCTTGCTCCGTTCCTGTGCGGCGTTCGAGGCTTATTGTAAGGTGTATACCGCTAATATCCAGCCTCATCGGATCGCGGAGTTCCTGCTGCTTAACGCTGAGTCACCCCGTTCGTTGCGTTTCGCTGCAACCATGATGCAGAATGCGTTACAAACCATCACGAAGCTTACAAGTGTACGTAACGCGGGTCGGGTCGAACGCCTTGCGGGTCGCTTACGTGCATCGCTCGATTATGATCAGATCGACGAGATTATGGAAGGAAACATGCACGCGTACCTGGAAAATATTCAGTTTCAGTGTCGGCAGATCAACGAAGCGTTATATCAGGTCTATATCACCTATCCAATTGATGTCGCCCTCACTTCGTAATATCAGGGAGACCGCAAGGGGGTCCCCCAAAAATACTAACGGTTGGGGGGCCCCCTGGGGGGGGGGCCCGCCGGGCGCCGGGGCGGGCCGCCGCCCTCGCGTCCTTCGTGGTGAACCTGCGCCTGGCGCTGATGGGGCCGGTGCTGGGACCGTGGCTCGACCGCCTGCGCGGCTGGCGGCTGTGGGCCAGCCTGTTCGTGATGGCGGACCAGAACTGGGCCATCTCGGTGACAGAAATGCAGGCCGGGCGGTGGGACGCCGGGTTCCTGTTCGGGTCGGGCGCGCTGATGTGGCTGTTCTGGGTGGCGTCCACCGCGGCCGGGCACCTGCTGGGTGCCCTCATGCACCCGCCAGCCGGGCACCCGCTGTTCTTCACGGCGCTTGCGGTGTTCGTCGCGATCCTTGTGCCGATGTGGCGGGACGGGCGCGACGTGGCGCCGTGGATCGTGGCGGCGGCGGTGTCCACCCTGTTCGCCCGGCTGTTGCCGGGGACGAGCTGGTACATCGTGCTCGGCGCGCTGTCCGGCAGCGCCGCCGGGGTGTGGCGAGACCGGCGCCGGGGCCTTGCCGCATGACGCTCGACCCCTGGGTGCTCCTCGCCATCGCCGCCATGGCGGCCGCGACCTTCGTGACCCGGGCCGGCGGCTACCTGCTGTTCCGCGCCGTCAGCCCGCCGCCGGTGGTGCGGGCCATGCTGGGCTACATCCCCGGCACGCTGTTCGTGAGCTACGTGGCACCCGCGCTGGCCGCGGGCGGCGCCCAGCAATGGGTGGGCGCGCTCGCGACCGCCGCGGTCATGCTCCTCACGCGCAACCTGGCCCTGGCGATCCTGGGCGGCACGGCGGCGGCGGGCGTCGTCTGGGCGGCCGGGTGCGCC
>CAXUIQ010000021.1:4578-9729 GCA_964250815.1 uncultured Acetobacteraceae bacterium | reverse complement strand
GGTTGTCGTCGATGCCCGGCGTGGACTGCTTGTGGTAGCCCGCGAGCTTCACCGTCGTGCCGAGCGCGGGGATGCGCTGCACCGCGCCGACCTCGTAGAAGTTGTCGCGCTCGGGGAGCGTCGGCGTCGGCGTGACCGAACTGCCTAACGCAGAACTGGTGATCGCGCGCAGGTCCTCGACGTTGGTCGGCACGAACAGGCGCCCGTAGTAGGCGTAGAGCGTGGTCGTCGGCGTCGGGAAGAAGTTGAGCCGCACGCGCGGGCTCACCTGGCGCTGCGTTCCGGCGAAGGGCGCCGTGTGCGCGTCGTAGCGCACCCCGGTGCGCAGTTCGAACCACTCGACCGGCGCGTACGCCGTCTGCGCGTAGACCCCGACGTCGGAGCCGCGCAGGCCGGAGGTGGACGCCGGCCCCTGCGCCGGGGTTGCCGCCCGGCGCTGCTGGGCGCCTTGGCCGTCCTGCTGTCCGCCTGCGGCTCCGGCCCGCGCAGGCTTGGGTCCGCCAGCGCGTCCGCCGGGTTGGAATGCGCGCCGTATGCGCGGCAGGCTTCGGGCATCCGGCTCTACGGCGAGGCCTATTCCTGGTGGGAGCAGGCGGCCGGGCGCTACGACCGGGGAAGCAAGCCGATGCCGGGCAGCGTCCTGGTGTTCCGCCGCAGCGGCCGGCTCGGCTCCGGCCATGTTTCCGTGGTGGAGCGCGTGGTGTCGGACCGGGAGATCACCGTGACGCAGGCCAATTGGGTGCCTGGCCGCGTGTCCCGCGACGAGCCGGTGGTCGATGTGTCTCCCGGCAACGATTGGAGCGCCGTGCGGGTCTGGTGGGCGCCGTCGCTGGCGCTTGGCCTTACGACGTATCCCACCTACGGCTTCATCGGCCCGGCCCCGGGTGGGGCGTGGCGGGACGGTGGTCGTGCAGCCGAAAGGGCCGGTTCTTGACCATTGCCAAATTGCTTGCAAGCGCCGCCGGGCCGCGCCATGTCATGGTGCGGGGCGGGCCTTTGCCCGCCGGTCGCAATTCGGGCATGCCCAGAGGGGCGCAGGCTCGCACGGAGGAACCATGGGTAGCTTCAGCATTTGGCACTGGATGGTCGTCCTGCTGGTCGTCTTGCTGCTGTTCGGGAGCGGCAAGGTCAGCAACCTGATGGGCGACTTCGCCAAGGGCATCAAGTCGTTCAAGAAGAACATGGCCGACGACACGGACGCTTCGATGGAGGCCAGCGCCAACGAGCGCCCGGCCGGCACGATCGCCGCTCCCGGCACGACGACCACGGTGCGCGAAACGGCGACCACCCGCCACGGCTGACGCTGCGGCCGGCTGGGCGCGGGTTCGGTCGGTCGTCAACTCTCCTCGGCCCTCAGCTCTCCGGGGCGAGCTTGTCCTGCGTCCTGGTGGCGAAGTCGCCGGCATCGTGGCGTTCGTGCAGTTGGCTGGACGGCTCGCCGGAGATGCGGTTGACCATCCGCCCGCGCTGCACGGCGGGGCGCGCGGCGATGAGGTCGGTCCAGCGCTGCACGTTCCTGTAGTCCTGCACTTGCAGGAACCGGGCCGACTCCCCGTAGAGGTGCCCCTTCGCGAGGGCGCCGTACCAAGGCCAGACGGCGATGTCGGCGACGGTGTAGTCGTGCCCCGCCAGGTATTTGGCATCCGCCAGGCGCCGGTCCAGCACGTCGAGCTGCCGCTTGGTCTCCATCGCGAACCGGTCGATGGCATATTCGATCTTGGTCGGCGCATAGGCGTAGAAATGGCCGAAGCCGCCGCCGAGGTAGGGCGCGCTGCCCACCTGCCAGAACAGCCAGGACAGGCACTCGGCGCGCGTCGCCGTGTCCGTCGGCAGGAACGCGCCGAACCTCTCGGCCAGGTAAAGCAGGATCGAGCCGGACTCGAACACGCGGACCGGCGCCGGCCCGCTGCGGTCCAGCAGCGCCGGGATCTTGGAATTGGGGTTCACCGCCACGAAGCCGCTGCCGAACTGGTCGCCGTCGCCGATGCGGATCAGCCAGGCGTCGTACTCCGCGCCGCCGTGGCCGAGTTCCAGCAGTTCCTCCAGCATGACCGTGACCTTGACGCCGTTCGGCGTGGCCAAGGAGTAGAGCTGCAAGGGGTGGCGCCCCACCGGCAATTCCTTGTCGTGCGTGGCGCCCGCGACCGGACGGTTGATTGACGCGAACCGGCCGCCGTTCCCCTGCTTCCAGGTCCAGATGTCCGGGGGCACGTAGTCGGAAGGCTCGGTCATGGCTCAGCTCCAGGTGACTGGCTCGCTGCCCCGGCGCTGCGTCGCAGGGAGGGGACACGCGGCGGCTCAAGCGCAGGCTGCGCCATTATAGGTGTCCGGACGCGAACGCGCCAGGGTGGCGGTCGTGGGTGGGGTCGAGGCGGGTCACCGCTTCCGAACCCATTCAGGCTGGGTCGTTCGACCCCGGCCTTGACCGGACCGCTCAGCGGCTGTTGGCTGGTCCTCGCAGAACTGGCTGTTCCACTCCGACCGCCGGCTCGCTGCCGCCTGGGACCAGGAACCGGGCGCGTCCGATGCGACATGCCCGCCCCGGTTCCGGCCGTGTCCATTGGCGGCGATGTGCTGCACGACGCCGTACACGCGATTTCGCCCGGGGCGATGAGTTTCTATGAGAGGCACGGGTTCCGGGTTTCATCGAGCGGTCCCTTGATGCTGATGCCCCTACCTGCCGCACCACTCGCCTCCTGCTTCCGGCGAACCTGCCTGTTCCATGGTTTTGTTGGCCGGGATGCCGCCACGCCGGGTTCGAGCTGGGAACACGATCTTGTGGTTCGGCTGGAAAGAGAAGCCTTGGCCCTCACTGCATGGGCCGGCTGGGGTCAGCCAGAACGTGTACCCGCCTGCAGGTTGGGCGAGAACATGGGCCTCGCACCTCGTTTCGAGCTTGGGCGCATCCATCTGGTCACGGAAGACCCATCCGCCGGCGCCGGGCTGAGCAACCCCTCCCATCTTGAAATAATGGCCGCGCGCAGACCAGGAAGAGAGGCTGAACTCCAAGTTGCCTCCGGAACGTCGGGCCAGGAAGGTCGTCGAGTTGTCGTCGATGCAGTACTTGCCGCTGTTGGCCAGTGCGGCGGTTGCCGCAGCCGAAATCATGAGTGCTGACAGCGCGACGAGCAGGACTCTGGCCGACACCGAAGCCTTCCTTCCACGCAGCGGGGCCTACTTCCGTCGCGGCAAGCCGATCCAGCGCTGCTCGATGTAAAGGCCGAGGCAGACGACGGTGATGAATGGCACGCCGGCGATCAGCAGGCGCTCGAACATCTCAAGCATCATCCTCTCCTCCGGTCTCTTGCGGAGAGATATACCCCATGATGCGCAGCGCCAACAGCTCGATCAGCGCAGCCAACAGCCCGCCGATGCCGACGGTCGCGGTGGTGGGGTGCAGGGCCGGGTTGAAGGAGGGGGCGACGATGGCGGCGGCGAAGACCCCGATCGCCACGAGCTGCGCGCCGCCGGCGAGCATCTTGCAGCGTTCCAGGCGCACGTCGGGGCGGCCCGTGCGGCCGATAAGCAGTCTGAGGATCATGCGTTCGTCTTTGTCCCTTCCTGCGGGTCCGAATCCTCCATGCTGTTAGAATTGTTGCCGGCCAGGCCCAACCGTCTTTTTCGGAAAGGCGCCCGGACGCCGGAGCGGCAAGGAGGGTGCCCGTTTCCGCCCGCCGCGACGGGCGGGACCGCCGGCGTCAGTACGGCGGCGAGTGGCCGAAGGTCTTGAGCGCGTCCCGGATCTGCTCGGCGTCGGACTGCTGCAGGACGTGCGCGGTCAGGCGCTCGCAGTCTGCGATCGTCGTGCCCCGGACCGCCTGCTTCACCCGCGGCACCGCCGAGGCGTTGGTGCTGAAGCTGCGCAGCCCCAGGCCGAGCAGCAGCGGCGTCATGTCGGGGTTGGCGGCCATCTCGCCGCAAACCGACACGGGGATGCGGCGCGACGCCGCCCCCGAGATCGTCATCCGGATCAGCCGCAACACGCCCGGATGCAGCGGGTCGTAGAGTTCCGCGACCTCCACCCCCCCGCGGTCCACGGCGAGCGTGTACATGCACAGGTCGTTGGTGCCGATGGCGAAGAACTCGGCCTCCGCGGCGAGCATGTCGGCGCAAAGGGCGGCGCCGGGCGTTTCCACCATGATGCCGAGCGGCGGCAAGGCGGCGGGCAGCGTGGCCCCGCGCTCCCGCAGGCGCTCCGCCGCGCGCCGGTAGATCGCCTTGGCCGCCCGGATCTCGGAAACGTTCGTCACCATGGGCAGCATGACGCGGACCGGCCCGGCGTGGGCCGCGCGCAGGATGGCGGCCAACTGCGTTTCGAACAGGTCCGGCTGGCGGAGCAGGAGCCGGATGCCGCGCAGGCCGAGCGCCGGGTTGCTGTCGGTCAGCTCCGGCACCACGCCCGCGGCGGCCAGGGCCTCGATTTCCTTTTCCCCGCCCCAGTCCAGCACGCGGATGGTCACGGCGTCGCCGGCCATCGTCTCCACGACGTTGCGGTAGGTCCTGGCCTGCTCGTCCTCGCTCGGCACCGTGTCGCGGTTCATGAACAGGAACTCGCTGCGCAGCAGGCCGATGCCGCTCGCGCCGGACTGCGCGATCATGGGAAGCTCGACCGGCAGCTCCAGGTTCGCTTGCAGGCTGACGGCCTCGCCGTCCAGGGTGACGCATTGCAGCCGGCGCAGGCGGCCCAGCCGCTGGCGGTCCCGCGCGAAGCTCGCCACCGCCCGGCGCGCGCCGGACAGGCTGGCGTCGCTCGGGTTCAGGATCACGGTGCCCACCACCCCGTCCACCACCGCCGTGACGCCGGCGCGCAGGCCCGAAAGCAGGCCCGGCACGCCCAGCACCGACGGGATGCCCAGCGCGCGCAGCAGGATCGCGGTATGCCCGTCGGTCCCGCCCTCCTCCGTCGCGACGCCGGCGATCCGCGCCGGGTCGATCAGCGCGGCATCGGACGGGCGGAGGCTTTCGGCGACCAGCACGGCGCCCTGCACGGCACCTGCGAAGCTGCGGAACGGCGCGCGGGTCAGGTTGCGCACCAGGCGGCGCCCGATCTCCCGCACCTCGTCGGCCTGGCGGGGGGGGGGGGGCGGGGGGGCGGCCCCCCCGGGGGGGGGGGGGGGGGGGGGGGGGGGGGGGGGGGGGCGGCGGGGGGGG
>CAXUIQ010000021.1:0-4568 GCA_964250815.1 uncultured Acetobacteraceae bacterium | reverse complement strand
GTCCTCCTTCGCCAGCCGTGCCGCCGCGGCCTTGACCGAGGCCGGCAGCTTGAGGGGGTAAGTCGCCTTGCTCATCGCTTCATCCTCTCCAGCAGCTCGCCCGGCCGCAGCAGCGCCAACCCGAACCGGGGCGCGGCCTGGGCGAAGTCGGCCAGGTTGTGCGTGACCAGCGCGTCCGCCTGCCCGTTCACCGCCGCGTCCAGCACCATCTCGTCGTCGGGATCGGCGAGCTGCGGCCGCCACGCGAAATGCACCTCGACCGCCTCCGACGCGGCGGCGAGCGCGGCAGCGATGGCGGGCGCTTCCTCCATGACCGCGGTTTCGGCCGAAACGAGCCGGTCCCCGATCCGCGTCCGCGCCCCGCGGACCAGCCGGGACGGGCCGAGCATCTGGATGTATGCATCGAGCAGCGGCGCGATCTCGCCCTGGCTCTCCTCCGGCAAAACGACGAGGCGGCTGCGCAGCTTCATCAACTGCTTGCGCGATTGCAGGATCGCGGCGTCCAGCCGGGCGCCCTCCGCCTGCACGTCGGCGGCATGGATCTTGTGCCGGGTCACCTGGGCCGGCGGCTCCGTCGTGCGGAACACCGGGCCGATGGCCACGCCGGCGCAGGCGGCGATGCCGAACAGGTGCCGCTCCGGCAGGAGGCCGCCGCAGCGGGACTGCGAAGGCGGCGCCTGCGACGGCGGGGGCTGCCCGGCGTCAGTCCCGTTCATGGAACCCGGCTTCCACCAAGGCCGCCAAGGCATCGACCGCCTCCTTGGCGTCCCAGCCGTCGCCTTGCAGCTCAAGCTGCGACCCCTTGCCTGCGCCCAGCATCATGAGGCCCATGATCGAGCGCGCCGAGACGGCCTGCCCGTCGCGCACCACATCGACCGACGCGCCGTAGCGCTCCGCCAACGTCACGAACTTCGCGGCGGCCCGGGCGTGCAGCCCGCGGGCGTTCGTGACGGTCACGGTGCGCGTGACCAGGGTGGGGCTGCTCGGCGGCGTGGGCTCGGTCACCGGCCTAGCCGCCGCAGGCGTCCGGCTTCTTGCACGATTGCAGGACGTGCGACGCCGCGGCGATGTATTTGCGGCCGGCCGCCTGCGCGCAATCGACGCATTCGCCAAGCGTTTGGCTCGACCGCACCTTCGCCAGCTTGACCAGCATGGGAAGGTTGACGCCCGAGATCACCTCGACCCCGTCGCGGCACATCATGGAGATCGCAAGGTTGCTCGGCGTCCCGCCATACATGTCGGTGAGCAGCACCACGCCGTCCCCGGTATCAACCTGGGCGATGCTCTGCCGGATGTTGGAGCGGCAGCCTTCCATGTCGTCGTCGGGGCCGATGCAGACCGTGGCGACGTTCCGTTGGGTGCCCACGACATGCTCCATGGCCAGACGAAGCTCGTCGGCAAGGCGCCCATGGGTCACCAGCACAAGGCCGATCATCGCGTTGTCTTATGCCTTCCCGATCGAACCCGGCCCCGGCACCGCCGGGAACGCAGGGCCACCCGCAGCGCCAGGGCTGCCCGCCTGCCGGGCCGCCGCAGACCCCTCCCGCTCCAGTTCACGATGCGTCACGGTCACACGCCACTCCTTCTGCTCGGCTTGGCTGCCCGACGGCGCAGGCAGGCTGCGGGCCAGGAGGTCCACGATATGGACCGAACGGTGCTGCCCGCCGGTGCATCCGACCGCGATCGTGGCGTACTTCTTGCCTTCTTGCACGAAGCGGGGAAGGACGAGGGTAAGCAAGGTTCTTATGCCGCTGACGAAGCCCGTGAAGTCGGGATCAGCCTGGATATAGGACGCAACCGCCTCGTCCAAACCCGTCCGCGGCCGCAGCACGGGATCATAATGCGGATTGCGCAGGAAGCGTGCATCGAACACCATGTCCGCTTCGCGGGGCAGCCCTGCCGGAAACGCGAAGGAGACGAGCGACACCGCCATTCCCGGTTGCTGGACACCCGCCGAAAGGTCGGGACGGAAACGGGCCTCGATCAGCTTGCGAAGCTCGGCCAAAGGGAGGTCGGAGGTGTCGATCACCAGGTCGGCCTGCTCGCGGAGCGGCCGGGTCAGCTCGGCCTCCTCGGCGATCCCGTCGAGCACGCGGCCTTGCGGCGAAAGCGGGTGACGGCGCCGGGTTTCGGTGAACCGCCTCAGAAGCACCGTCTCCTCCGCCCAGGCATAGACCAGCTCGGGCCGCAGTTTCTGGTTCTGGCAAAGCGTCGCAAGGGTCGAAAGGACCAGGTCGGGGTTGAAGCCCCGGCTGCGCGCGTCCAGCCCGATGGCAAGCGGACGCTCGCTGCGGACGACGAGGTCGGGAACCATGGTCAAGGGCGGGTTGTCCACCGCCTCGTATCCGAGGTCCTCCAATGCGCGCAGGATGGATGCCTTCCCGGCACCCGACAGGCCGCTCACCAGCACGACGCGCAGCACCGTCACGCAAAGGCCCCGGCGACTTGGGACACCCGCAGCAGGGCGCAATCAAGCGCCAAGGCGACCCGGATGGGCGCGGAGCACTGGGCCGGGTCGATCAACACGAGCGGCAGCGCCGTTTCCGCATGGCGGGCCGGGGTCGGCATCCGCGGCGCTGCCGCCAACTGGACGGCAAGCGCCAGCCGGGCCTGCTTCACGAACGGCAACCGAACGATGCCAAGGCCGCGCACCTCCATCAGGCCGGCCAAACGGTCCGGCGCCCGCGCCAGGCCGTCCTCGATGCAGACCTGGTCATCGGCGACCAATGCAAACCCATGGTCAAGCAAACGCAACAAGAGGTCAGATTTCCCGACGCCCGGCAGCCCCAACAGCAGCACGCCATGGTCGTCGCGGGCGGCGCAGCTTCCGTGAATCTGCATGACAGGCATTGTGTGGCCCGAATTGGGTCCGAATGGAAGCCTCTTGTCGCGAGGGCGGGGCGAAGCGCTTCCGCACGCCTGCTTGAGTTCGTCCGTTCCATCTGGGACAATGGGATGTCAGGCGTGCGGCAGGCGCACGATGAACCGCGCGCCCAGGACCCGGCCCGCATCGTCCAATCGATTCTCCGCGGCGATCCGGCCTTTCAGGGCCTCCACGATCTGCCGGCTGATCGACAGGCCCAGGCCGGAATGCTGGCCGAACTGCTCGCCCGCCGGGCGCTCGGAGTAGAAGCGGTCGAACACGTGCTCCAGCTTCGCGGCGGGGATGCCGGGGCCTTCGTCCGACACGCTGACCTCGACGATGGCGCCGGTTCGCCGCGCTTGCAGGAAGACTCGCCCGAGCGCAGGCGAGAAGCTGCGGGCGTTGCCGATCAGGTTGCGCAGCACCTGGACCAGGTGGCCCTCCACCGCCTGCACGAGCAGCGGCGTGCCGGGCACGTCGAGCACGACCACCGGGTCGTCGTCTCCCCGCGTGGCGTCGTGGATCTCGGCCAGCGTCGCCAGGATCGACCCGACATCGACCGGCTCCGTCTTGGTGCGCGACAGCTCGGCATCGACCCGGCTCGCGTCGCTGATGTCCGTGATCAGGCGGTCCAGCCGCACCACGTCTTCCGAGATGATGGTCAGGAGGCGGCGCTGCTGGTCCGGGTTGTCGATGCGCCGCAGCGTCTCGATGGCGCTGCGGATGCTGCTGAGCGGGTTCTTGATCTCGTGCGCGACATCGGCCGCGAACCGCTCGGTCGCGTCCATCCGGCCCCAAAGCGCCACCGCGCTCTCGGTGAGCGCTTGGGCCAACTGCCCGACCTCGTCGGTGCGGTGCAGCAGCGCCGGGGGCACGGTGCCCGAGCGGCCGCGGCCCTCGCGCATGTCGCGCGCCGCGCCGGCCAGGCGCAGGATCGGGCGCGCGATGGTGAGCGACAAGTACCAGGACAGCGCCACCGTCAGCACCAGCGCCAGGGCGAACAGCCCCAATATGCTCATCCGCACGGTCAGTAGGCTGTCGTCCACCTCCCGCGCTTCGCGCGTCAGCAGCACGATGCCCACCGTGCTGCGGTTGCGCAGCACCGGCTCCGCCACCGTCACCAGCAGCCGGTCGTCCTCGGTCCGCCGGATGTAGGGCGGCATCTCCCGGCCCGAGTTGGAGCCGGTCATCCGCAGCTCCTCCTTGACGTTGGGCTGCCAGTCGATGCCGGCGGCGTTCGGGCTGACCTCGACGTAGGGGCCTTGCGCCTGGTGGGGCAGCAGGGACATCAGCCGGTCGTACACCGCGCCGATGGTGCCGAGCGCCCGGCTGCGCACCGCGGCGGGCGGCAGCGGCTCCGTCACCACCGCGTCGCCCGCCCCTTCCCGCACCCGGCTGTCCGCGATGAGCTGGCCGTCCGGCGCGTAGAGCCGCGCCTGGGCGTTCGGCGTCGGTTCCGTGAGCCGCCGGAGCAGCGGCCGGGCCAGGTCGGGCTGCAGCGTCGGGCTGTCCGGACTCTGCTCCCGCACCGCGCTTTCGCCCAGCGCCCCGGCGTAGATGCGCGCCTGCTCCCGCAGCGCCTGCACCTCCGCTTCGAGCAGCCCGTTCTGGTACTGGTCGAGGTAGAGCAGCGCCGCCACCAGCAGCGCCAGGGGCAGCGCGTTGACCAGCAGGATTCGGCGCAGCAGCGGGGACGCCCAGCGCG
>CAXUIQ010000020.1:16604-18645 GCA_964250815.1 uncultured Acetobacteraceae bacterium | reverse complement strand
GGCCCACGAGTTTATCAATCATTTCAAATCTAAGATTTGGATTTGCGTCGAGGGCCGTTCGCCAGTAGTTTCGGAGCATTGGCAAACCTTCAACACGACCATTTCCAACGATCTCTTGCGCGCGGGGAGACAAAAAGACGATTGACGACGCATAGTGCGACAATATGCGTTCCAAATCATGCGCGTTCCATGCGGAGATCCAATCAAGAGCGAACGCTTCTACGTCGATCATCGTGCTTACGCCTTTCCAAAGGGGGCAACGCGCTTTACCCAGTGATCCGTGTCCTCACGCGCTGGCTTTTCCCGCTTTCATGACTGCTTTGGTATTTCGGTGGCCAGTCTGAGCTGACGTGCTCCGAGCCGCGTATCGTCGCGCGCCGCTGCAACCATGCGTGCGTCGGCTCACATTTCGCGGGGCGGCGACGGACGGAACGAACAGGGGTCAACCAACACGCAAGCTGGCGCGTTCGGCCCGGACGACTGCAACCGCAACGACCCGTCCTATGGAGCCTGCATGTCCCTGACCAGCCTTTTGCTCGGCCGCCGCCTGGCGAACCGGGAGGCCGAAGGCCGCAAGATCGGCGTGTTCGAGGGGGTGCCCGCGATGGGCCTCGACGGCCTCGGCTCGGCGTCCTACGGGCCGGAGGCGATGCTGACGGTGCTGGCCGTCGTGGGCAGCACGGGGCTTGCCGCCGTGCAGCCGATCACCTGGGCCATCCTGGCGCTGCTCGCCGTCCTGTTCCTGTCGTACTGGCAGACCATCGCCGCCTACCCGAGCAACGGCGGGTCCTACACGGTGGCGCGGGAGAACCTGGGGCACGGCGCCGGGCTGCTGGCGGCGGCGGCGCTGATGGTGGACTACATGCTGAACGTCGCGGTCGGCATCTCGGCGGGCGTCGGCGCGCTCACCTCCGCCGTGCCGGCCCTGCATCCCTACACCTTGCCCCTGTGCCTCTTCGTGCTGGCGGCCATCACCGTGGTCAACCTGCGCGGCACCAAGGAGTCCGGCCTGGCGCTGGCGGTGCCGACCTACCTGTTCATCGCGAGCCTCCTCTTCATCCTGGCCGCGGGCGCCTGGGCGGCCTGGGCCGCCGGCGGCCATCCGCAGCCGGTGGAGCCGCTGCCGGGCCGTGCGGAAGACGCTGGGGCGCTGACCCTGTGGCTGCTGCTGCGCGCGTTCGCCGCCGGATGCACGGCGATGACCGGGGTGGAGGCGGTGAGCAACGGCGTCGGCGCCTTCAAGGACCCGACCGTGAAGCACGCCCACGGCACGCTCGCCGTGATCTGCCTGGTGCTCGGGCTGCTGCTGCTCGGCATCGCCTTTCTGGCCCACAGCTACGGGGTGACGGCGATGGACCAGACGGCGGAGGGCTACCAAAGCGTCGTGTCGCAACTGGTCGGCGCCGTATGGGGCCGGGGCTGGATGTACTACGTGACCATCGGCAGCGTCCTGGCCGTGCTGTGCCTGTCGGCCAACACCAGCTTCGTCGGCTTCCCCCGGCTGTGCCGGCAGGTGGCGGCCGACGGCTACCTCCCCAAGGCATTCGCCTTGCCGGGGCGGCGGCTGGTGTATGCCGTGGGGGTGCTGTTCCTCGCGGCGGGCGCCGGGGCGCTGCTGGCGGCGTTCGGCGGCATCACCGACCGGCTGATCCCGCTGTTCGCCGTGGGGGCCTTCCTGTCCTTCACGCTCAGCCAGGCCGGCATGGCGGCGCATTGGCGGCGCGCGGGAGGGGGGCACGCGGACCGGGTGCGCCTCGGGATCAACGGGCTGGGGGCGCTGGCGACCGGGACGGCGCTTGCCGTCATCCTGGTCGCGAAGTTCGCCGAGGGCGCGTGGCTCACCCTGCTGATCATCCCGCTCACCTTCGTGCTGCTGCGGCTGATCCGGCGCTACTACCGCGACCTGGAGCGACAGGTGCTGGCCGGCAGCCGGCGGTGCATGGACCTGCGGGACCACCCCCCGCCCTGCGCCGGGGTCCCGCGGGCGCGCGGGGGCCGGCAGGCCCCCCGCGCGGGGGCGGGGGGCGCCCCCGGGGGGGGG
>CAXUIQ010000020.1:0-16594 GCA_964250815.1 uncultured Acetobacteraceae bacterium | reverse complement strand
CGCCCGGCTGTCGCCGGACGTGGTGGCGCTGCACCTGACCGACCTGGAAGGACCCGACGCCGTGGAGCACGAAACGCGGCTGCGCAAGGAATGGTCCCGCTTCGTGCAGCAGCCGGCGGCGGCAGCCGGCCTGCCGGCGCCGCAGTTGGTGATCGAGCCGTCGCCCTACCGCAGCGTGCTGGCGCCCTTGCTGCGGGAAGTGGAGGCGGTGCAGCGGCGCTGCCCCGGCCGCCCCGTCGTGGTGGTGCTGAGCGAGCTGGCCGGCGGGCGTTGGTGGGAGGCCGCGCTGCACACCCGCCGCGCGCAGCGGCTACGCACCCAGGTGCTGCGCCATGGCGGCCCCGATGTCTCCGTGCTGGTGGTGCCCTGGCAGTTGGAAGCGCCGGAAACCGAGCGGGTGCTGAAGGAGGAGGAGCCCCAAGCGGCATAGGGCTGCGGCGCTAAAGCCGAAAGCGGTTTTCCGGCAGGCCCGGCACATCGGTCTCCAGCTTGAACAGGCTGCCCGACAGCCGCTCGCCCGGGTGGTGGGCGGTGGACACGTAGAGGGTCTTCAGCGCCTCCCCGCCGAACGCCGCCGTGGTGATGTTGGTGACCGGCATCGCCACCCTCTCGACCGCCCGGCCGTCCGGCGAGGCGCGCAAGATGCAGCCGCCGCCATAGCGGCAGTTCCACAGCCAGCCGTCCCGGTCGATGGCCGAGCCGTCGGGGAACCCGGCGCCGCCCGCTTGCAGGAACGGACGCTCGTTCGCGATGGCGCCAGAGCCGGCGTCGCAGTCATAGACGCGGACCTCGTTCTCCAGCGTGTCGGCGGAGTAGAAGCGGGTGCGGTCCGGACTCCAGCAAAGCGTGTTGGCGATGCCCAGGCGTTCCCGCCAGACCGTCGCCGTGCCGTCCGGGGCAATGCGGAACAGCGTGCCCTCGCCGGGGCCGACCTCGCCGGGTTCGCCGTCCGGACCCACGTTGTTCTTCATGGAGCCGACCCAGAAGTTGCCCAGCGGGTCGGCGCGCCCGTCGTTCAGCCGGACCCGCGGCCAGCCCGGCAGGACAAAGCCATGCTCCCGCCGTGCGTCCGTTTCCGGCCGCCACAGCAGCAGGCGTGAGCCGAGCGCCACCAGCATGGTGCCCGGCCGGGTGGTCAGCGCCAACGCCACCACCGGCTCCTCGAACATCCAGGTGTGCACGCCGCCGCCCGCGGCATCGAGCCGGTGGGCCAGGAAGCGGTTGATGTCCGTCCAATACACCGCCTTTTCCTCGGCGTGCCAGACGACGCCCTCGCCGCAGCGGTCGCCGGTGGGTGCTATGCAGGTGGCGGTCATGGCCCAGCTTCCGAGCGGCCCGGGGCGCCGTCAAGCCCGCCGGCTTCGCGGCCTGCCCAGGCCGGGTCCGGAGCGCCCAGGGCGTCAGGTTTTGTTGGCTTAGGGATTCGAAGCCTGTTATGCCTGCCCAGTCATCCCCCGCCGGCTGGAGTTGGAGCTTACCGCAATTGACGCAGCACGACAGCGAACGCGACGGACCGGCGCAGCCCGCCCAGGCTTCCAGCACTGCGCCGCAGGCTGCGGCGAACGGATACCGCATCGCCTTGCGGCGCAACGGCGCCTCGGTGGAGATCACCCTGACGGCAAGCAACGATTACGCAGGCATGGAGCTGTATGACAGCTTGCTGAAGTCGGTGAAGTCCGGCCACCTGCGTTTCGAGATCGCCCTCGCCCGCTCCTGAGCCGGCCTGCCGGGCCTCCCGGCAGCCTTTGTCCGAAACAGGGCCGGCCGCATGCGTCACGGCTGGGCGTGCGCGAAAGCCTCCCCTCGGCTGCATCCTGGGGTTCTGCACCTGCCCGGTTTCCGCTCGCTCACGGTTCACGCGAACCCGAAGGCAAGTGCTTGAAGTTGCGATGCTCCGCCCGCGCGCCGCAGGTCCGTGCCGCCGGGAATTGGATCGACGACCCTGCTCCCGAACAGGCGCCGCGTCCTTCTCCTCACAAGAGAACAGGGCGGTCGCAATAATCGCCAAAACGAGCAGTTTCGGTATTCCTGCCAATTTTATCCACTGGACAATGTTGTTGAAACGCATCAACCTCCTCATGTAACGGACGTGGCGTACGTTTCAGCCCATCAAAGGTTGCGGCAGTTGGTGCAACCCAAAGTTGAATATACCTGGGCCGAATTGAGGGGGACCTCATGCTGGACACGAAGAACTCGACACTGACGCCTGGCGGCCAGGCTGGGATGGGCTCCGTTCCGGCCGTGCTGCTGCGGGACTGCGCGGCGGCCGTGCCGGGCGAGGAGGGCCGGCGGCTGCGCACGCTGGCCGCCTACGGCCTGGCCAGCACGCCCTCCGAAGCCGACTTCGACAACTTCGCCGCCATGGCGGCGGACCTGTTCAGGCTGCCGATCGGCCTCATCAACCTGGTCGGGGAGCGGCACCTGACCGTCAAGGGCCGCTCCGGGCTGCACGTCGAGAGCATCCCGCGCGACGGCGCGTTCTGCGCCTACACGATCCTGAGCGACGATGTCTTCGTGGTGCCCGACCTGGCCGCGGACGCGCGGTTCGCCGGCCATCCGCTGGTCGCCGAGCTGGGCTTCCGCTTCTATGCCGGGGCGCCGCTGGTCAGCCCGATGGGCGGGCACCGCATCGGCACGCTCTGCATCGTGGACCGCGCGCCGCACCCGCCGCTCGACGAGCGCGAGCGGCGCCTGCTCAGCGGCATCGCCTCGTTGGTGATGGACCGGATGGAGCTGCGCCGCGCCGAGCATCGGCTCCGCTACCTCGCGCACAACGACCCGCTGACCGGCTGCGCCAACCGCGCCAAGCTCGGGGAGCTGACGGAGGCGGCCAAGGCCGATGGCCGGCCGGTGGCGATGGTGCTGCTCGACCTCGACAGCTTCAAGCACGTGAACGACACGCTGGGCCATGCGGCTGGCGACGCGCTGCTGGTCGAGGTGGCGCGGCGCCTGGCCGAGGCGCTTGACGACCGGGGCACGCTGGGGCGGCTGGGCGGCGACGAATTCGCGGCCCTGCTGCCCGGCCTTGGCGACCCGGCGGCGGCCTGCAACCTGGCGCACGCATTGCAGGAAAGCCTCGATGCACCGTTCCTTGTCGGGGGGCGCGAGTTCCGGGTGGGCGCCAGCGCCGGCGTCGCGGTGGCGCCCCCGGCCGAGGTCGGGCACCTGCTGGCCAGCGCGGACCTCGCGCTTTACCGCGCCAAGACCGAGGGCCGCCGGCAATGCCGCCTGTTCGACCCGGCGATGCGGGACCGCTACGTGGCCCGCCGCGCCCTGGAGGAGGAGGTGGGCCGGGCGGCCCGCGGCGGCGAGTTCGAGCTGCACTTCCAGCCGCAGGTCAGCCTTGGGCACGGCGTCCTGATCGGCGCGGAGGCCCTGCTGCGCTGGCGCCATCCCAAGCGCGGGCTGCTGCCGCCGGCCGCGTTCCTGGACGCGCTGGAGGCCGGGTCCATGGCGGGCGCGGTGGGAGATTGGGTGATCGAGGAAAGCTGCCGCCAGGCAGCGGCCTGGCGCAAGCAGGGCCTGGACCTGCGGATCGGCGTCAACCTGTTCGCCGAGCAGGTCCGGGCGGGCAAGCTGGAAGCCACGGTCCGGTCGGCGCTGCAACGCTGGGCGCTGCCGGCTTCGGCCCTGGAACTCGAACTGACCGAGACCATCGCGCTGCGCCATGACGACGCGCTGCTGGCGCCGCTGCACGCGCTGCACGCCCAGGGCGTGGGCGTGGCGCTCGACGACTTCGGCACCGGCTTCGCCTCCTTGTCCATGCTGCGGCGCTGCCCGCTGAGCCGGCTCAAGATCGACCGCGGCTTCGTGTCGGAGCTTGGCACGGACGGCGACCTGGGCAGCGGCAGCGACCGGAGCGACGCGGTCATCGTGGAGGCGGTGCTGGCGTTGGGCCGCGGGCTTGGCCTGGGGGTGGTGGCGGAGGGGGTCGAAACGGAGGCGCAGGCGGCGTTCCTCGCAGCGCACGGGTGCGACGAGGCGCAGGGCTACTTCTACGGACGCCCGGCGCCGGCATCGAACCTGCTTGCGGCGGCCCGGGAGCAGGCACGGCGCTTCCGTGCCGACTGGGCTGCGCCGTCAGGCGCCGCGGTTGACGACGCCCCGGCGCCACGCGCCTTGCCGGTGCCGTCCAGCCGCTACGTCCGGCGGCGGAAATCGAGGGGCTGAGCGGCAGGCGGCGACCACCCGGGGGGCGCCATCTCGAAGCCCGAGAACTCGAAGGCCGGGGCGACGACGCAACCGGCCAGGCTCCAGGCGCCGAGGCTGCGCGCTTCCTGCCAGGCGCGCACGGGCACCACGGCCTGAAGCGCCTCGCCGCCGGCCAGGTCAGGCCCGAGCCGCACGTCCTGCCGCCCGGCGCCCTCCACATGGAGGCCGAGCAGCAGCGGAGCGCCGGCCTGCCAAAGCCAGACCTCGGCGGCGTCGATCCGGTGCCAATGCGACCGTTCCCCCTCCGCCAGCAGGAACAGGATGCTCGTGCCCGCGCCGCGTCCGCCCGAGGCCGGACGGTCCCGCCACAGCTCGCGGTAGTGCCCGCCTTCCGGGTGCGGCGACAGGCCGAGCGCTTCGCGCACGGCGCGGGCCGGCTGCGACGGGTCGCGAAGGTCGATCGCCATGTTGCCGTCCTCCGTGCTTGCATGCGGCTCGCACCTTATGCCCGGACGGGCAACCGGGCCAGCGGTCCGGGATGCGCCCCTCCGGCACTGGCCGGGCACCCTGCTTCGTGACAGGCTGGCCGCCATCGGAGGGGGAGGCATCAGACATGGCAGGAAAGATCGCGCTGGTGACGGGCGCCGGCAGCGGCGTGGGGCGCGCCTCGGCGGTGGCGCTGATGGGAGCGGGCTGGACCGTGGCGCTGGTCGGACGCCGGGCGGAGGCGCTGGAAGCCGCGGCGGCGGAGGGCCGGAAGGCGGGGGGCGAGGCTGGCCAATCGCTGGTGCTGCCCGCCGACGTGTCGCAGCCCGCGGAGGTCGATGCGGCCTTCGCCGCGGTGGAGCGGGCCTACGGCCGCCTCGACCTGCTGTTCAACAACGCCGGCATGGGGACGCCGGCCAAGCCGATCGACGAGCTTTCGGTCGAGCAATGGCTGGGGGTTGTGGGCGTGAACCTTACGGGGTCGTTCCTGTGCGCCCGCAACGCCTTCGCCCTGATGCGGCGGCAGGCGCCCGGGGGCGGGCGGATCATCAACAACGGCTCCATCTCCGCCCACGCGCCGCGGCCCGGCTCGGTCGCCTACACCGCGACCAAGCACGCGATCACCGGGCTGACCAAGTCGCTTTCGCTGGACGGGCGTCCGTTCGACATCGCCTGCGGCCAGATCGACATCGGCAACGCCGCGACCGAGATGACGGAGCGCATGGCCGCCGGCGTGCCGCAGGCGAACGGCTCGACCATGGTGGAGCCGCGCATGGACGTGCGCCACGTCGCCGAGATGGTGGTGCACATGGCCAGCCTGCCGCTCGACGCGAACATCCAGTTCGTGACGGTGATGGCAACGCAGATGCCGTTCATCGGCCGGGGCTGACGGCGCTGCGGTCAAGAGGCGGCCATGCCGGCGGGCGCTTCGGCGTCGTGCGTTTCGGCGTCGGGCGCGGACAGCGGAGGCCCGGCCAGCGCCCGGCCGCGGCCCCCGGGGGGCCGGCGAGCGCCCCCCCCCGGCCGATCAGCGCCGCCATGGCGGCCCAGATGCCGTCCCACGACAGGCTGGCCAGGTAGGCATCCGCTGCCGGCCGCCATGAGGCGGGCTGGAACGCCAGCGCCCGGTCGATGCAGCCAGCGAAGGCCTCCGGCGTGCCGGCGACCTGCACGCCGGGGCGTCCGCCCCATTGCCGCACCACGTCCGCGACCGGCGTGGACACCACCGGCAGCCCGGCGGCGAGGAACTCCGGCGTCTTGGTCGGGCTGATGAACCGCGTCGCCTCGTTGATCGCGAACGGCATGGCGGCCGCCCCCCAGTTCGCGACGTAGCCCGGCAGGGCGGCATAGTCCTTGGCGCCGAGGTAATGCAGGTTGGCGCGCGCCGGCAGGCTGGCCGGGTCGATCTTCACCGTGGGGCCGATCAGCACGAACTGCACGCCGGGGCGGAGGTCGGCCACGGCGGCGAGCAGGGCCGTGTCCAGCCGCTCGTCCAGCACGCCGTAGAAGCCGACGCGGGGGTGCGGGATGCGGCGCTGGTCGTCCGGGTCCGCCAGGCCGTCCCGGGCCGGCCGGAAGTGCGCGGCGTCCACGCCGCTCTGGAACATGTGCACATCAGGATGGCCGCGGCGCTTCGCCTCGTACAGGCTTGCTCCGCCGGTGAAGACGAGGCCGGCCCGCCGCAGCAGCGCCGCTTCCCGCGCCGGCAGGGACGGGTCGGCGCCGGCAAAGGCCGACAGCTCGTCCATGCAGTCATAGACCGCGACGCTGCCCTTCAGGTGGTCCGAGAAGGCGAGCGCCCGGGGCGTGTAGTACCACAGGATCGGCTCGTCCGCGCCCTCCTCCCGCAGCATCGCGTCGAGCAGGCGGCGCTGCGCTGCGTCGGGGTCGAACCCCTGCGGCACGTGCGGCTGCGCAACCGTCACGCCCTCGGCGGACAGGCGCAAATGGAGGCGGGGCGCCGCCTCCTCGCTCGGGACCGGTTCCTCCCAATAGATGATGCGCCAGGCCGCGGCGGCACGGGTCAGCAGGTGCTGCGGGCGTTGGAACACGAACGCCCAGCGAAGGTGCGAGAAGCACAGCAGCGTTCGCCGGCCCCCGGCCGCCAAGGGTAATTCTCTGTCCCGTCCTGCGTCCGATTGCATACCCGATCCCTTCCAAGTCATGCGCCAACGTGGGTGTCCTACTTGGGTTCGTTCACATTAGGTTCCTGGGAAACCCGCGGCGTGCCCCGGTGTTTGTGCCCCTGCCCGGCCGTTCCGCCGGGCGAACGGGATGATCACGATGCCGCACGATGCCGACGATGACAGCCTGCGTGATCCCAAGGCCGCCGCCCGTGCCGCCCGCCTGCACTACGTGTCGGACCGGCGGCCCGGCATCCGCCGCACCCGGGACGGCGACGGCTTCGCCTACCACGACGCGGACGGCCGCCTGATCACGGACGAGCGGACGCTCGACCGCATCCGCAAGCTCGCCATCCCGCCGGCCTACACCGACGTGTGGATCTGCCGCGACCCGCGCGGGCACTTGCAGGCCGTGGGGCGCGACGCGCGGGGCCGCAAGCAGTACCGCTACCACGCCCGCTGGCGCGAGGTGCGGGACGAGGCGAAGTATGGCAAGATGCTGACCTTCGGCCGGGTGCTGCCGACCATCCGCGCGCAGGTGCGGCACGACCTGGCGCTGCACGGCCTGCCGAAGCGCAAGGTGCTGGCCGCCATCGTGGCGCTCCTGGAAAAGACCATGATGCGGGTCGGCAACGAGGAATACGCCAAGCAGAACCAGAGCTTCGGACTGACGACGCTCCGCCACCGCCATGCCCAGGTCAAGGGCGGGCACCTGATCTTCGACTTCCGCGGCAAGCACGGCGTCGAGCACCACATCGACCTGCAGGACCGCCGCCTGTCCCGCGTCGTGGAGCGCTGCCGCGACCTGCCGGGCCAGGACCTGTTCCAGTTCGTGGACCAGCACGGGGAGACCCACGGCGTCGGCTCCGACGACGTGAACGAGTACCTGCACGAGATCTCGGGCGAGGAGATCACCGCCAAGGACTTCCGCACTTGGGCCGCGACCAACCTCGCGGCCGAGGCGCTGGCGGCGGCGGAGGTTCACGACACCAAGACCAAGGCCAAGCGCGCCTTGGTGGAGGCGGTGGAGAGCGTCGCCAAGCGGCTCGGCAACACGCCGGCGATCTGCCGCAAGTGCTACATCCACCCGGCGGTGTTCGAGGGCTACCTGGACGGCAGCCTGGCGGAGGGCCTCAAGGCGCGGGCCGACGACCTGCTGGAGCACGACGCAGCCGGGCTGTCTGCGCAGGAACTGGCGGTGACGCGCTTCCTGAGCAAGCGGCTGGGCGAGGTGATCGAGGAGCCGGAGCGCAGCGTGGCTTGACAGGGGCCGGCTGCGGCGCATCGTGCGCCCCGAGAGGCGGAGCATAGTCGGAGGGCGGAATGGACGACAGCCTGCTGGTGGCGCGCAAGGATGGCGTCGCGGCCTTGACGCTCAACCGCCCCGACCGGCTGAACGCGCTCACGGCGCCGCTGATCGACGGGTTGCGCGCGGCGTTGTCGGACGCGGAGGCTGATCCCGAGGTGCGGGCGGTGCTGCTGCGGGGCGCCGGCCGCGGCTTCTGCGCCGGGCAGGACTTGGGCGAGGTTTCGCCGGGCCAGGACCTGGGCGGCACGCTGGAGCGGCTCAACCCGCTGATCCGCGCGCTCCGCACGTCGCGGCTGCCGGTCGTGTGCGCTGTGCAGGGCGTCGCGGCCGGGGCCGGGGCCAACCTGGCATTCGCCTGCGACATCGTGCTCGCGGCGCAGAGCGCCCGGTTCATCCAGTCCTTTGTCCGCATCGGCCTGGTCCCCGACGCCGGCGGCACCCATGCCTTGCCCCGCCTGGCCGGCGACGCCCGCGCCCGCGGCATGGCGCTGCTCGGCGAACCCGTGGGCGGCGCGCAGGCCGAGGCTTGGGGCCTGGTCTGGCGCTGCGTGCCGGACGGCGACCTGCTGCCGGAGGCGGAGCGCATCGCCGCGCACTTGGCCGCCCAGCCTGCCCAGGCCGTCGCAAACATCAAGCGTGCGCTGGATGCATCCGGGGCCAACACGCTGGACCGGCAGCTCGACCTGGAGCGCGACCTGCAACGGGAGTGCGGCGCGTCGGCCGACTTCCGCGAGGGCGTCCAGGCGTTCCTGGAAAAGCGGCCTGCCCAGTTCGGCAAGACAGCGTGACAACGGAGACGGACCTCGCCGAAGCCTGCGCCGCCGCCATGTGGCGGAACGACCGGGCCAGCCAAGGCCTCGGCATCACGGTCGAGCACGTGAAACCCGGCACCGCCCGCCTGTCCATGCCGGTCGCGCCGCATATGCTGAATGGGCTGGGCGCCTGCCATGGCGGCTTCATCTTCGCGCTCGCCGACAGCGCCTTTGCCTTCGCCTGCAACACCTACGGCACCGCGTCGGTCGCCAGCCATTGCAGCATCAGCTTCCTGCGCCCGGCCGCCTTGGGCGAACGGCTGGTCGTCACCGCCGCGGAGCGCCACCGCGCCGGGCGCAGCGGCCTCTACGACGTGCGCGTTTCCGCGGGCGAGGAGGTGGTGGCGGAGTTCCGCGGCCATTCCCGCACCACGGGCGCCCGGCTGCCGGAGGGCGCCGATGCTGGCTGACCTGTCCCCGCGGCCCAGCGACCTCGACCCGCTGGAGACCGCGTCGCGGGACGAGATCGCCGCCCTGCAACGCCGCCGCATCGCCGAGACGCTGCGCCATGCCTACGCGAACGTGCCGCATTACCGCCGGGCCTTCGACGCCGCGGGCGTGCATCCCGAGGACTTCCGCGGCCTGCCCGACCTGGCCCGCTTCCCGTTCACCGCCAAGGCGGACCTGCGCGCCAACTACCCGTTCGGCATGTTCGCCGTGCCGCGGGAGCAGGTCGCCCGCATCCATGCCAGCAGCGGCACCACCGGGAAGCCCACCGTCGTCGGCTACACCCAGGCCGACCTCGACGTGTGGGCGGAGGTCATGGCGCGGTCCATCCGCGCCGGCGGCGGGCGGCCCGGCATGAGGGTCCACGTCGCCTACGGCTACGGCCTGTTCACCGGCGGCCTCGGCGCGCATTACGGGGCGGAGCGGCTGGGCTGCACGGTGATCCCCATGAGCGGCGGGCAGACCGAGCGGCAGGTGCAGTTGATCCAGGACTTCGCTCCCGACATCATCATGGTCACGCCGAGCTACATGCTGGCGCTGCTCGACGGATTCCGTGCCGCCGGCGTCGATCCGCGCGGCACCTCGCTCAAGGCCGGCATCTTTGGCGCGGAGCCGTGGACCAACGCCATGCGGGCCGAGATCGAGCGCGACTTCGACATGCACGCCGTCGATATCTACGGCCTGTCCGAAGTCATGGGACCCGGCGTCGCCAGCGAGTGCGTGGAGACCAAGGACGGCCTGCACGTCTGGGAGGACCACTTCTACCCCGAGGTCATCGACCCCGGGACCGGCGCCGTGCTGCCGGACGGGGAGGCGGGGGAGCTGGTGTTCACCTCGCTCACCAAGCAGGCCACCCCGGTGATCCGCTACCGCACCTGCGACCTCACGCGCCTCTTGCCCGGCACGGCGCGCACCATGCGCCGCATGGAGAAGGTCACGGGCCGCAGCGACGACATGCTGATCGTGCGCGGCGTCAACGTGTTCCCGACGCAGATCGAGGAGTTGGTGCTGGAACGGGCCGAGCTGTCCGGCCACTACCAGATCGAACTGGCCCGGGCCGGGCGTCTCGACGAGATGCTGGTGCGCGTGGAGGCGCGGCCCGAAGCGTTCGGCGCGGCCGACGCCGGGGCCGCCCTGGCGCTGGCGGTGAAGGAGCGGGTCGGCGTTTCCGCTGTGGTCGAGGTGCTACCGCCCGGCGGCATCGAGCGCAGCCTCGGCAAGGCGCGCCGGGTCATCGACCGGCGGTCGAAGGGCGGCGTCTGAGGCGCAGTCCGACTGGCGCGGCGCGCCGCCCTGACCCAGCGCCGCCCGGGCCTCCGCAAGCGCCCGGCTCTGCCGCCGCTCCAGGTCGGGGTCGGCACCGAGCACGGATCGCATGTGCCGGTGCATGCGCGCGACTTCGTTCAGGTGCCGGGCGACCGGGAGGCGGTGGGTGACGCTCGCCGCGTGGCGGCGGTGCGCGTTGAGGGGCCGGGCAACGTAGGCGACCGTGCCGCCCTGGGACAGCGCCTCCGCATAGATGCGCCAGTCGCCGGCCATGGCGAACTCCGCAAGCTCCGCGCCGCAGCGCCGCAGGGCGTGCTGCAAGGCCGTCCGGCGCCACACCACGGCGCTGGCGTTCAGGATCAGGTTGCGTGCGCCGAGGCAGTCCCGCAGGAAGTCGCCGGCCGGGAACACGCCGTCCCGCGCCAGCATCGGCGCGCCGGCCTCCGCGTAGTAGCCCTGGTGGTCCGGCCACATCGGCAACCCCCCGGCGTCCACCGCACGGCTGTCGCTGAACGCCAGCACCGCGTCCGGGGCAATCGCCAGCGCCCGGCACAACGCCGCAAGAAAGCCGGGGTCCGCCCCGTCGTCCGCCTCGGCGATCCAGAGCCACTCGGACCGCGCCAAGTCCGCCGCCCGGCGCCACTGCTTGAACACGGAGCCGGAGTTGCTGGCGCCCGCCACCCACCGCACGCTCCGCCCGGCGGCAGCCGCCGTGTCCCGCACCACCGCCGCGCTGTCGTCCGTCGAGGCGTCGTCCAGCACGATCACCTCGGACACCGGATGGGTCTGCGCGAACACGCTGCCCAGGCGTCCGGCCAGGTAGCGCGCGTAGTTGTAGTTCGGCACCACCACCGAGACCTCTGGCGTGCCGGGGTCGGCCAGCCGCAGCAGGCGGTCGGCGTAGGCGTCCCAGCCGAAGCACCGCCGCACCGTCTGGGCCAGGCGCTCGCGGCCGTCAGGCCGGCTTTGCAAAGCGAGCGCCCGCATCTGCCGCACCATCTCCGCCGCGTCGCCCAGCGGCACGGCGCAGCCGGCGCCGAACTCGCGCAGCAGGTCCGGCGTGCCGCCGCTTTCCTCGAACGCCACGCAAGGCACGCCGGCGGACATGGCTTCCAGCACCACGCTCGGGAACGGGTCCTCCCGCGAGGTCAGCAGGAACACGTCGGCGCAGCCCAGCCAGTCCGCCCCGTCCGCGCAGTGCGGGATATGGTGGAAGGTGCCCGCCGTTTCCGCCGCCGCGATCTCCGCCCCCAGGTAGGCGAGCACGTGGGAGTCGATGTCGCCGACCCAGAGCAGGTGGATGCCGGGGTCCGCGGCCTGCGCCAGGCGCCAGGCTTGCAGGAACAGGTCGAAGCCCTTGCGCAGGTCGGCGTAGCCCATGCCCACCGCGAGCAGCGCGCCTTCCGGCAGCCCGAGCCTGGCCCGCATCGCCGCTGCTTCTGCCGGGGCGACGGACACCGGGCGGTAAAGCCCCTGCGGCAGCACCGCCGCCCGGCCCGGCGGCACGGCGACCAGCTCATGGAAGCGGTCGCGCACGTAGGGCGAGGCGAACACGACGTGCTCGGCCGCCGCGGCCCCGCGGCTTGCCCCGTCCACCAGGCCGCGCTCCCGCAGCAGGCGCGGCAGCTCGTGCACCAGCATCGTGCAGGCGATGCCGGCCTGCGCCAACGCTTCGCAGGTGTGCGCGGCGGCGGAGGTGTTGACAATGGCGCGGCCGTAGCCCCGGGCCGCCGCCGCCTGCGCCTGGCGCGGCAGGTCCTGGGAGCCGGCCAGGACCGTGGTCGGCGCCACCGCCCGGTACTCCGGCTCCAGCGCGCCCCCGCCCAGCAGCAGGAACGCGACCTCCATGCCCCGCACCTGCCGCAGGTGGCGGCCCAGGTTCAGCAGCAGCATCTGCGCGCCGGAGGGCCAGGCGTCGTGCCCCACCAGGAGCAGCCGCCGGCATTCCGCGTCCATCGCCATCCCGGCCACGGCGCGCCCGGTGGCGTTCAGGTAGGCGGCGCCGAAATGCACGTCGGGCTCCAGGTACGCGCCCTCCGCCCACTCGTTCCAGGCGTTCACGCAGACGATCGCCTCGCCCTCCACGGGCTGCGCGCATGCTGCGTCGATCAGCCGGCCGAGCCAGGCCTGGTAGGCTGCCGGCGTCGATCCGTGCAGCACCATGCCCGCGCCCTGCCGCCGGGCGTCGTTGTCCCAGCTCGGCAGCGCCGTGCGGATCAGCGGGTAAGGGGCAGGGGCCAGGTCCGCCGCCGCGGCTGCGTCCTCGTACGAGTACACCCGCGCCGTAGCCGCGTGGTCCAGCATCCGCAGCCCGGCCAACGTTTCCAGGCTGTTGGTCAGCTTGTGCGGCGGGAACTCCACGGCGGCGTCCATGCCGAAGGGACGGGGGTCGCGGTCGTCGAAGCTCTGCGCCATGACGAACACCGGGTCCTCGCCATGGGCGCGGAACAGCGCGCGCCAGCGGTCCACGGCGGCGGCGGTTCCCGGGATCAGCCCGGCGCGGTACACCATCAGCACCGGGCGCCCGCCGAGCCGGATGTATCGCGCGTCGCGGAAGTGCCGCAGCAGCTCCGCCACCAGCGCCGGCTCGTCGGCCCGGCGGTAGTCCTGGGAGATCAGCACCTCGTGCTCTGACCCGTCCCAGCGGCGGGACCAGTTCTCGTTCGCCCACATCAGGCAGAACGGCAGGTCCACCGACGGGTCGGCCAGCAGCGCGTCGAGCGGTCCGTCCAGCAGGCGGCGCCCGTTGAACCAGTAGAAGTAGAACACGAAGCCATGCACCCCGGCGCCGCGCGCCATCTCCGCCTGCCGCCGCAGCGTGTCCGTGCCGTGCAGCCGGTAGTGGCCGAGGTCGCGCGGGATGCGCGGCTGGTAGTGCCCGGCGAAGCGCGGCAGGCCGCGGGCGACGTTGGTCCATTCGGTGAAGCCGCGGCCCCACCAGGCGTCGTTCTCCGGCACCGGGTGGAACTGCGGCAGAAAGAACGCCAGCACCTTGGCGCGCCGGGGCGCGCCCTCCGGCAAGGGCCGCACCTCCTCGAACAGCGGCCCCGGCTGGGTGTTGCGCCGCACCTCGGAGGGGATGTCGGGCGCAGGAGGCGGGCGGGTCGGGAACACGCCGGGCTCAAACCGGTGCGCGCGGTAGTGCAGCAGCGGGTTGGCGCCGGGCAGGTCGCGCAGGTAGCGCTCGCGGTAGAACTTGCCGTCGAAGCCCGGCGCGACCTCCCGGTCCTCTTTGGCACCTTGCAGCAGGTAGTGCTCGAACGGGTCCATCCGCGCCGCGCGCACGTCGGGCGAACGGAGCAGGTAGTGCTGCGCGTCGAACTCCGGGATCGGGCTGACCAGGCCGCCGTGCCGGTGCTGCAGGAAGTGCGCGAGGCAAAGCTGCCCGGCCGGGATGCCGTGGGTCGCGCGGTACCACTCCGGCTCGAACCAGGCGACGGGCTGCCGGCCCTCCGCCTCGCCGTGCTCGGCGTAGTGCAGCAGCGGCTCCGCCCCGCTGTCCCGCACGTCGCGGTTGCGCCGCAGGTACCAGGCCGGGTCGAAGTACGGGTTGGGCCAGCGCCCCTCCCGCCAACCATAGCGGAAGTAGTGCACCATCGGATCAACACCCGCCTCGCCCATGTCGGGATTGCGCTCCAGGAACCATTCCCGCGCGAACAGGCCCGACCGCTGCAGGCTGAGCAGGTCGCCAGCGTCCAGATGGAGCGGCGCAAAGGACGGAGTTCCCCGCGGGCTGGACATGATGGCGATGCACCGTTTTCAACTTTTAATTGAATAATCGTGGTTGCCTTGCGCGCCGTCAACCTTTGTGGCCGGGAAGAATTGCTGTTTTATGTTGACGCGGACGGGGGACGGCGCGTGGCGGTTTCGTTGTGGGTCATGTTGGGAAGCGCATTGGGCGGCTTGGCACGCTATTGGCTCGGGGCAGCGGTGGCGGCCTTGACCGGGCCGGGCTTTCCTTGGGGTACCCTGCTCATCAACGTCATCGGCAGTTTCGTCATCGGGCTGTTCGCCGCGGCGCTCGGCGACCGTGGGCTGTTCGTCGGCGCGCTGGGCCGCAACGGGCAGTTCCTGGGCGTCGTGGACCTGCGCGCCTTCGTGATGGTCGGCCTGTGCGGCGGCTTCACCACCTTCTCCTCGTTCAGCCTGCAATCCCTCGAACTGCTGCAAGCCGGGCGCTGCGCCCCGGCGCTGGGCTACATGGCGGGTTCCGTGCTGGCCTGCCTTCTCGCAGCATGGGCCGGCTGGGCGCTGGGCCGCGCGTGACGGGGTTGGCGTGATCCTGTCCAGGCTGCCCTCCGTTGCCGCCGCGCTGTGCGCCGCCTTGCTTGCGGGCTGCTCCGCGGCCGGCCTGCTGAACGCGGCCGTCCAGGCAGACGGCGTCGCCGTGGAACGCGCCATCGCCTACGGCGACGGCCCGCGGCGCATGCTCGACATCTACCGGCCGGGCACGGCCGGGCCGCATCCGCTGGTCGTGTTCCTTTATGGCGGAAGCTGGCGCACCGGAGACCGCGGCATCTACGGGTTCGTGGCCACGCCGCTGGCCGCCCGCGGCGCCGTGGTCGTGGTGCCGGACTACCGCCTGTATCCCGAGGTCGCCTTTCCCGACTTCCTCGACGACAACGCGCAGGCCGTCGCCTGGGCCGTGGCCCACGCGGGCGAGCTTGGCGCCGACCCGAAGCGCGTGTTCCTCGTCGGGCACTCCGCCGGGGCCTACAATGCGGCGATGCTGGCGCTCGATCCGCGCTGGCTGGCGCGTGCCGGGCTGGACCGCGCGCGGATTGCCGGCGCCGTGGGGCTGGCGGGGCCTTACGACTTCCTGCCGATCACCGATCCCGACATCATCCCGGTGTTCGCCCCCGTGGGCGACGGGCCGGCGAGCCAGCCCGTCAGCTTTGTCGATGGCCGCAACCCGCCTTTGCTGCTGCTGGCTGGCGATGCGGACCGGACGGTGCGGCCCCGCAACACGCGGTCGCTTGCGGCCCGGGTGGCGGCAGCGGGCGGCCCGGTGCAGAGCCGGATCTACCCCGGGCTGGGGCATGTCGGCATCGTCACCGCCTTCACGCCGCTGTTCCGCTGGAGGGCGCCCGTGCTGGACGACGTGTGGCGCTTCATCGCGGAGGGGCGCCCAACCGGCTGAGCCGGCTACCGGCCGCGGAACACCGGCGGGCGCCGGGCGTGGAACGCCGCCAGGCCGTCGCGGTAGTCCTCGCTGCGCAGCGCCCGGCGGCGGCCCTCCTGCAGCCGCTGCGCCATGGCGGCGGGCAGCGGCATCGCCTCCGCCAACGCCCGCAACTGCTGCTTGGCGCTGGATACCGAAAGCGGCGCGTTGGCCGCGATGCGGGCAGCCAGGGCATAGGTGAACCCCTCCAGCTCCGCTTCCGGCACGAGGTGGTTCAGCAGGCGCAGCGCCAGCGCGCGCTCCGCCGGCACCGGGTCGGCGGTGGCGAACATCTCGGCGGCTATGTGCAGCCCGCCGCGCAGCAGAACGTTCAGCAGGCCATCGGGATCGTAGGGCAGGCCGAGCCGCGCCGGGGTGAAGGCCAGGCTGCACGTCGGGTCCGCCACCGCGATGTCGCAACGGAGCGCCAGGTCGGTGCCGCCGCCCCAGGCCGAGCCGTGCAGCATGGCGATCACCGGCGCCGGGCAGGCCGAAACGCAGCGGAACAGCGCTTGCAGCGGGCCGTCCTGCGCCAGCGGGTCGAAGTCGGGCGCCAGCTCGTTGATGTCGAAGCCTGCGCACCACACCCGGTCGTCGGGCTGCGCCCGCAGCACCACGGCGCGGATGTCCTGGCCGACGAAGCCTTGGAAGGCGCGGGTCAGGCCGTCCAGCATGGCGCTGCCGAGGGCGTTGCGTTTGGCCGGGTCCTGCATGGTCAGGACGGCGACGTGCCCGTTGATGGCGAGATGGACGGGCGAGGGAGGATGGGTGCTCACGTGGTCACGATAGCCCAAGCCGCACGGTGCCGCGACACCATGCGGCGTAACCGCTACGATGC
>CAXUIQ010000019.1:366-19126 GCA_964250815.1 uncultured Acetobacteraceae bacterium | reverse complement strand
TCGTCGTGGTGATCGACGAGATGGCGGACCTGATGATGGTCGCCGGCAAGGAGGTCGAGGCCGCGGTGCAACGCCTGGCGCAGATGGCCCGCGCCGCCGGCATCCACGTCATCATGGCGACGCAGCGCCCGTCGGTCGATGTGATCACCGGCACCATCAAGGCCAACTTCCCCACCCGGATCAGCTTCCAGGTCATCAGCAAGTTCGACAGCCGCACCATCCTGGGCGAGCAGGGCGCCGAGCAGTTGCTGGGCCAGGGCGACCTCCTGCACATGCAGGGCGGCGGGCGCATCGCCCGCGTGCACGGCCCCTTCGTCGCCGACCGCGAGGTGGAGGACATCGTGGCCTTCCTGCGCGCCCAAGGGGAGCCGTCCTACGACGACGAGGTGACGGAGGGCGCGGACAGCGACGACGACGGCGCGAATGCCGCCCTGTCCGGCATCGCCGCCGCCGGGGACGGCGAGAAGGGATTGTTCGACCAGGCGGTCGCCCTGGTCTCCCGCGAGGGCAAGGCGAGCACCAGCTTCATCCAGCGGCACCTCGGCATCGGCTACAACCGGGCGGCCAAGCTGATCGAGCAGATGGAGAAGGAGGGGGTCGTCAGCGCCGCGAACCACGTGGGCAAGCGCGACGTGCTGACCCGGTCCACCCGCGACGACGACGATTGAGGAGACCCGCCATCGACTTCCAGGTTGGCTGCACGCTGCAGTATGACGTCAAAGGCCCCACGGCCTTCGTGTTCAACTTCGAGATCGCCCGCTTCGACCGCCAGGTGGTGCGGAACGAGACGCTGGAATTCACCCCGGCCCTCGACGCCGAGCGGTTCACGCTGCCCGAGAGCGGCAACCGCATCCTGCGCGTCATCGCGCAGCCCGGCCCGCTTCGGGTGGAGTACCGCGCCGAGGCGACGCTGGACCCCGTGCTGTGCGACCCGGCCCGGGTCGGCGAGGTGCCGGCCAGCCGCCTGCCCATCCCCGTGCTGACCTTCCTCAACCCCAGCCGCTACTGCCAATCCGACCGCCTGGCGCTGTTCGCGCAGCGCAGCTTCGGCGGCATGGCGCCGGGGCACCTACGGGTCGGGATGATCTGCAACTGGATCTGCGACCACGTCGATTACCGCAGCGGCACGACGGACGCGATGACCTCGGCGGCGGACACCTTGATCGAGCGCCAGGGCGTGTGCCGGGACTTCGCCCACCTCGCCATCGCGCTGTGCCGGGCGCTGGGCATCCCGGCGCGCTACGTCAGCGCCTACGCTTGGCGCCTTGAGCCGCCCGACTTCCACGCGGTGTTCGAGGCCTGGCTGGAAGGGCCGGACGGCGGCGCCTGGTACCTGTTCGACGCCACCCGCAAGTCCGCCATCGACGGCCTGATCCGCATCGGCTTCGGCCGGGACGCCGGGGAGGTCGCGTTCTCCAGCATCTTCGGCACGTCCGGGAGCAAGGCGCCGGAGGTCTCGGTGTCCGGGCCGCCCAGCACGGGGCCGACCACGAGCCAGGCGGTGTCCACGTCGTCGCTTTGAGCCGTGCTCAACCCGGCCTCCCCCCTGGCCCGGCTGATGGCCGCGCCGGTGCGGCCAGGCGTGGCCGAGTGGCTCGGCGTGCGCCCGGCCCGCCTCGCGCCGATGCAAGCGCCCGAGGCCGTCGCGCTGGCGCCGGGCCAGGGCGTCCTTGGCGACCACTACCGCAGCGCCACCGAGGGCGCCCGGCAGGTCACGGTGATCGCGGCCGAGCACCTGGTGGCCATCGGCAGCTATCTGGGCCAGGGCAGCGCGCCGCCCGGGCTGCTGCGGCGCAACGTCGTGGTGCGCGGGATCAACCTCCTCGCCCTGAAGGCGCGGCGCTTCCGCCTGGGCGGCGCGCTGCTCGAGTGCAGCGGGGAGTGCCATCCCTGCTCCAAGATGGAGCGGCTGCTCGGCACGGGCGGCTACAACGCGGTGCGCGGCCATGGCGGCATCACCGCGCGGGTGCTGGAGGGCGGCGAGGTGCGCGTGGGCGATCTGCTCGTGCCTTTGGACTGACCATGGCGCCGGGCGTTGCGATGGCACGTTCCAGGCTGCTCTGATGCCGACCGCCTCCGACCCGAGCCTGCCGTCCCGCAAACCATGGACACCGCGACATGACCCTCCTGATCGGCATCCCCGCCTGCACGCGGGCTATCCGCGGCCATCCGCAGCACGCTACCCCGGCCCGCTACGGCGCGGCGCTAATGGGCGCCGCCGACGCGGTCCCGGTGCTGATCCCGCCCGTGGGGGACGCGGCCCTCGCCGTGCTCGACCGTCTGGACGGGCTGCTGCTGTCCGGCAGCCCCAGCAACGTGGACCCCGGCCGCTACGGCGCGGAGGACGAGACTCCCGGTCTGCACGATCCCGCCCGCGACCGCACCACCCTGCCGCTGATCCGCGAGGCGCTGCACCGGGACATGCCTCTACTCGCGATCTGCCGCGGCATCCAGGAGCTGAACGTGGCGCTGGGCGGCAGCCTGCATCAGCGGGTGCACCTCGTGCCGGGCCGGCTGGACCATCGCGGCGGGCCGGGTCCGCACAGCCGGGCTTATGCGCCGAGGCACGAGGTCGCGCTGTCCGGGGAACTCGCGCGACTGCTGGGCCATGGGCGCATCCGGGTGAACTCGGTGCATGGGCAGGCCATCGACCGCCTGGCGGACGGGCTGGCGGTGGAGGCGGTGGCGCCCGACGGCACGGTGGAGGCTGTGCGGGTGCCGGGCGCCGGCTTTGCGTTCGGGGTGCAGTGGCATCCGGAGTGGGAGTATGCTTCGGACACCAGCAGCGTTGCGCTGTTCCGCGCCTTCGGCAATGCCTGCCGCGCCTATGCCGGCGGGATCAAGCGTGCGGCGTAGGCATCGGCGCGGCACGGGGCCGGCAAGGGGACGATGAGCCATGGATCTGCACCTGGCGGGCAAGCGCGCCCTGGTGACTGGCGGCTCGAAAGGCATTGGCCGGGCCAGCGCCGAGATGTTGGCCGAGGAGGGCTGCGACGTCGTCCTGGTCGCCCGCGACCCAGCGGCGCTGGAGGACGCCGCCGCCGCCGTGCGGAGCCGCCGCCAAATTCGGGTCGAGACCATCGCCGCCGACCTGTCCCGCCAGCCGGAGGTGGAGCGCGTCGCCGCCGAGGCGGGCACGGTCGATGTCCTGGTGAACAACGCCGGTGCCATCCCGCCCGGCGGCTTGCTGGCAGTGGACGACGCGATGTGGCGCGCGGCCTGGGACCTCAAGGTGTTCGGCTTCATCAGCCTGTGCCGGGCACTGTATCCCGTGCTGAAAGACCGGCAGGGCGTCGTTGTGAACGTGATCGGCGCGGCCGGGGAAACGTTCGAGCCTGGCTACATCGCCGGCACCGCGGGCAATGCCGCCCTGATGGCGTTCACCCGCGCGCTGGGCCGCGGCGCCCATGCGGACGGCGTGCGCGCGGTGGCGGTCAACCCGGGGCCGGTCGCGACGGCGCGGCTGGAGCGGCTGCTGCGGCATCGGGCTGGGGCTGAGCTGGGGGACGCCGACCGGTGGCTCGAACTGTGCAAAGGCATGCCGTATGGCCGGCCGGCGCAGCCGGAGGAGATTGCTGCCGCAGTCGCTTTCTTGGCCAGCCCACGGTCTGCTTACACGAATGGGACTGTGCTGACGATCAACGGCGGTCCATAGCTCGGGCGAATCTGATAAGTTCCGACCCAATACTCCTGGCGCGCGCCGCCACTTTGGAACTCCTGTTTGGCGGCCCACGTGCTCGTTGTCCGCTTAACCAAGCCCAAGCGTTGCGTTTCGTGTGTTGGCCGGACACCGTTGGCGAAGTCGCCTTTTAGGCCGCGAGCACGGCGAAACGTGAGCTGCGGGTGGGCGCGAGCGGGCGTCCGGCGAACCAGGCGGCAATTCGATCGAGGTTGAGGGCCGCAGCGGTGGCGACGCCCTGCAGGCCCGTCTTGGCCAGGCCGCGGTAGCGCGCATGGCGCAGGCCAAAGGCGCGCACGGCTTGCGACAAGGTGCTTTCGACGCCCTGGCGCTGCGCATATAGGCGCTTGCCCTCCGTGGTGCCCTCGCGTGTCCTGGCAGCGGCAAGGGCCTCGTGCTCGGGCCGCGGCATCACCGCCAGAACTCGGCCCTGATACTTCGAGCGCGACCGGGTGCAGCGGGCGCGGGAGGGACAGACTCGGCAGTGAGCGGCGCGGAACTCCACGTGGATGATGTTTCCAGTCCCGCGGTGCTTGGCGCCGCTCGTCCAAAGGCCACTTTCCTTCCCTTCGGGGCAGCGGACGGCCTCGCGGTCCCAGTCCACCGTGAAGTCGGCCAGGGTGAACGCATTGCCGCCGCTGCGGCCTTGCCAGCTCACGTTGGGGCGTCCAGGACCAACAAGGTCAATGCCGTGCCGGGTGCGGGCAGTGACAAGGTGGCCGGCGCTGACGTAGGCGGAGTCCACCAGGTGCTCGGACGGGGCCAGACCTCCTGCGGCGAGCGCGTCGTGGATCGCTGCCGTGCGCTCGGCCTCGTGCATGTTGGCCGGCGTCGTGTCGGTGTTGACCACCAGGCGAGGCATGTCCGCGTCGCAGGTTTCGGTGACGTGGACCATGTAGCCTGTCCATTTCGTGGCGTGCTTGGACCGGAACCGGGCATCGGTGTCGTAGGGTGACTCCACCCGGTCTCCGGGACCGCGACCCTGCACCGACCGCATCCGCACGCGGCCGCTGGCTTGCCCATCACCATCGCCGCCGTCGTCCTTCGCCTTGTCCCGCTCGAAGTGGCGCGCCCACACGCGGCGCAGCACGGCCACCTCCGGCAACGCCGCTGCGTCCGCCGGCGCGCCCGCGCGGTCCAGGACATCCAGCAGCACGAAGCCGTCCGCACCGACCTGGGCGGCGTAGGTTTCGCGCTTGGGAGGGGTGTCAGGCAGGCGCATGTCCTCGACCCGGCGGTCGTAGCGGTCGTGCCACTCGGGCAGGGCAACCGCGCGCAGCCAGCCGGGTGCCGCGACAGCAATGGCGTTCAGCGCCGCCCGCAGCGTTTCGCCCACCAGCTCCAGCCGGTTCAGGGTCCGCACGGCGGCGAGCACGTGCGTGCTGTCGGTTCGCTGGCGCCCGCGCGCCTTGAGCAGCCCGCCCTCGCGCGCTGCGTCCAGCAGGCGGGGCAACAAGCGCTCCGTGGCCGCGTGCTGTAGCAGGCGCCCGCGGAACTCGCACAGGACGGAGAAGTCGAAGCCGGCGTCGGCCAGGTCGAGGGCGAGCAGATACTTCCAGTCGATCCGGCCCCGGACGGCTTCGGCCGCCTGCCGGTCGCTCAAGCCTTCGCGGAACTGCATGAGGGTCACCAGGGCCAGGCGCCACGGCGCATAAGCGGGCTGGCCGAGCCTGGGATAGAGGTCGGCGAAGTCGGCGTCAGCGAACACGGCGCCGAGCCGGTCACGCAGGAGCACGTACGAGTTGCCGCGCCGGAACGCGGCGCGCGCGATGCGGGCAGTGTCGTCGGGCACGGATGGAAGCGGCTGCGACGAAAGCGACATGGGCGGCCTCCAAGGCAGGAAACCCAGCCAACGCCAAGCCCGCCCGAACGCTCCGGACTTCGCCAACGGTGTCTGGTCGTTTGACGAAGTGGTACAGTCTCCAAGGCTGGGGTGCAGCCAATTGGAAATCCGTGCTGCGGGTCAGCTTCTCCCAGGTATCGAAGTCGCCCTGAAGCTCGGTGATCTTCTGCCGAACTTGGTCGAGGCCATCGCCGCCGATAATCAGATGGACGGGCGGCTGGGGCGCCTCCACGGCAGTGATGATCGCCTGTGCCCCCCGCATCGGGTCTCCCCTTTGCGTGCCGTGGCCGGCCAGCACCTTGTCGCGCGCAGCCCCGGCGGTGTCGGCATAGTCGTCGATACGGATTGCGGACTGCTTGCCAGACGGCCCGCGGAAGTCGGTGCGGAACGCACCTGGCGCTACGACGGTGGCGCCGATGCCGAACGGGGCAAACCCCTTGGCCAGCGTGTCGGATAGCCCCTCAAGTGCAAATTTGGCCATATGGTAGTAGCCAACCGCCGGGAATGTGACATAGCCGCCGACCGAGCTGATGTTGACGATGTGGCCCCGGCGGTGGGCACGCATACCGGGCAGCACGGCCTTGATGAGGTTGACCGGACCGAACACGTCGGCCTCGAACATGGCACGGACGTCCGCGTCCTCCCCCCTCCTCGATGGCCGCGAAGTAGCCGTATCCAGCGTTGTTGACGAGCACGTCGATGCGGCCGAACCGTTCTTCCGCTTTTGCGACCGCCGCCTTGATCTGGCTGGGATGAGTGACATCGAGTGCGACCGCAAGTGCCGCATCGCCGTGCTCCGCGATAAGGCCGTCTAGGTCTGACAGACGCCGTGCAGTCGCCACAACTCGGTAGCCGGACGCCAGCGCCTGCCGGACAAGGGCCTGGCCTAGGCCCTTGGAGCACCCGGTGATGAGCCAGACGGCGTTCTTCTCAATCATGATTCAGCCTTTCGTCTCAGTCGCGTGGGTGACAGTTGGCGTTTGGACGAGTGTGCAATAAGGCACTGTGCATCGGATGGACCGTTGAATGGAATGGGACAATGACGCGCGCAAGCCTGGACGACCTCGCTACATTCGCCTGCGTGGCCCGCCTGCGCAGCTTCAAGCGCGCCGCCGCACTCGAAACCTCGACCTCGAACCTCAGCCACACGATCAAGCGTCTGGAACAGCGGCTCGGCACCCGCCTCCTGCAACGCAACAGCCGCAGCGTGTCAGCCAGTGAGGCAGGAGAGGCGCTTCTGGCGGCGTTGGACCCGGCGCTTCAAAGCATAAGCGGGGCGCTGGACACCCTCCATCGGGCACGGGACAGCGTGTCGGGAACGCTGCGCCTCACGGCCACACGTCAGGCCTACGACATGGTGATACGTCCGGTGCTCGCGGCCTTCACAGTCGCCCATCCCGACGCAGTAATCGAGGTGCTGATCGGGTACGGGTTCCGCGACATTGTTGCAGATCAGTTCGATGCTGGAATCCGGCTTGGCGAGAAAATCGAGCAAGACATGATCGCAGCGAAAGTCGGGCCGGACTTGCGCATGGCCGTGGTGGCGTCCCCGGCTTATGTCGCCCAGCACGGCGCACCCGAGGAGCCACGAGACCTGACGAGACACCGTTGCATCAACTATCGGCTGGCGGCAGCCGGCACGATTTACGCTTGGGAGTTCGAGCAAGGAGGCAACCAGTTCGAGGTACGTGTGCCGGGGCCGCTCATCTTCAACGATTCCTCGTTGATGCTGGATTGCGCGCTTGAAGGTCTTGGCGTCGCATACCTCTTGGAGCAAGACGTGGCACCACACGTCGAGCGTAGTGCCCTGGTCAGGTTGCTTGCCGGCTGGACCTCTCCCTTCCCTGGCTTCTTCCTGTATTATCCATCACGCCAACATCTGCGGCCGGTGTTCGCCGCGTTTCTCGCCGAACTGCGTCGGCCCGTTCTGTTCAATGGCTGTTCCTGACCATGCAAGCTGCGCTTTGAGCAGCGCAGGTGAGCAAAAGCGACGCCGTGCGGTGTCCGTCAAACGAACCCTGACCGGCCGCCCTGAACGTGTCCGCCAACCCTGGCTTGCGCATGAGAAGACGGACACACTGATTGTTGGACGGGAAAACGGACATTCCCGACATTTGCCTGGGCAGGCCTGCGCCGCCAGGTGTTAGCTTGAAACTTAATAACCCCGTGCCGTGTCAAACCAGTTCGGCAGCGGCGTGCCATCGCGGTATGCCCGCAGGTTCCGAAAGAATATATCCAAGCTGAGCGGAATGTACGTATCGGGATCGTCCGCCGAGACATGCGGCGTCATCAGCAGGTTCGGTGTCGTCCACAGCCGATGGCCCGGCGGCACCGGCTCCGGCACGAACACGTCCAGGACGGCGCCGGACAGATGGCCGCCGTCCAGCGCGTCGCATAGCGCGTCCTGATCGAGCAACGCGCCGCGGCCGATGTTCACCACCCCGGCGCCCGGCCGCAGCAGGGCAATCCGGCGGCGGTCCAGCACCCTCCGCGTTGCGTCCGTCAACGGAAGCGCCAGCACCAGGAACTCCGTGTCGCCCAGCACCGCATCCAATGTGCTGAGCGCAACCACCTCCGCACAGGCCGGGTGCGGCTCCGCCCAGGTGCGGACGCCGGTCACGCGCATGCCGAACCGGGCTGCCTGCCCCGCGACCGCGCCGCCCAGCGTGCCCAGCCCGGCCACCGTCACCCGCCGTCCGGCCAGCACGGAGCCGTGCCGCGGCGCCCACTGCCCAGCCCGTTGCGCGGTGGCGAAACCCGGCACGCCGGCCGCCAGCATCAGCAGCGCCATGATGCCATACTCGCCGGCCTTGGCGCCGTGCGTGCCGCGGTTGTTCAGCAGCGCCGCGCCGGGCGGGAACTGGTCGAAGGGGGCAAGCGAGTCGAGGCCGGCCGCCGTGCAGTAGATCAGCTTCAGCCGCGGCGCGTCCGCGGGAAACAACCGGCGCACCGCCCCGGTCTGCGCCACCAGCGCCTCCGCCTCGCCGATGGCCGCCCGGAACGCCTCGGGCGTTTCGCCAAAGGTCACGTCATGGCCGGCCGACACGTCCGGGGCGCGGGCGGCCGCGGCAGCCCACTGCGCCGGGGTGACGGCGAACTCCGGGTCGCCGGGCAGGTTCTGGACGTGGATGCGCATCAGGTCCTCGGCTGGAGCTGGCTGGTGAGTTCGTGCAGCAGCACGGCGGCGGCCTGCGCGACGTTCAGGCTCTGCACCGCGCCGCGTCCCTGGATGCGGACACGGCGGCGGCAGGTTTCCAGCGCGTCGAAGCCCAACCCCCGCTCCTCGTTGCCCAGCACCAGCGCCACCGGGCGGTCGCGCGGCAGGGCAGTGACGGGCACGGCCTCCTCGGTCAGCGTGGCGGCCACGGTGCGGTAATAGGGATCGAGCGCCAACAGCGTCTTGCGCAGATTGCGGGTCTTGGACACCTCCAGGTACTCAAGCCCGCCCTCCGCCACGCGGTAGGCGGCGTCCGACGGCATGGCTTGCAGCGGCGTCTCGTGCAGCACCATGGCGCGCACGCCGAAGAACGCGGCGCTGCGGGCGATGGCGCCGAGGTTGTGCGGGTTGCCCACGCTGTCCAGGATCAGCAGCAGCGGGAAGCGCGGCGGGCGCACGAAGTCCAGCATCCCCACTGGTCGGGCGGTCGCCACCGCGACGACGCCGCCATGGTGCGGGGTGCCGGCGGCGCGCTCCAGCTCGTCGGGCGGCAGCAGGCGGTAGGGACGGCGCATGCGGGCCATCTCGGCGCAGAACGGGCCGACCCGCGACTTGCTGTCCTCGTCGTAGAACAGGCGGACCACGTCGCCAGGCCGGCAGGCGAACAGGGCGGTGACGGCGTTCAGGCCGCAGATCCGGTCATCGGGCATGGGGGGTGCTTCCGCCGCTGGGGCGCCGCTGTCAACCTGGCGGCATGATCCCGATCCTGTTCCAGAGCCAGCACTTCGTCGTGCTGAACAAGCCGGCCGGCCTGGCGGTGCATCCGGGACCCGGCGGCGGCGCCAGCGTCGAGGACAGCTTCCCCGCGCTGTCCCGCCGCAAGGACGGCCCCTGGCTCGCGCACCGCCTGGACGCCGACACAGCCGGTTGCTTGGTCGTGGCGCTGCGCAAGCAGGCGCTGCTTGCGGCGCAGGCGGCGTTCGGGGCCGGGTCGGCGCGCAAGACCTACTGGGCCGTGGTGCACGGCACACCCGGCGCGGCGTCGGGCGAGGTCGCCAACCGCCTGCGGAAGTGCAGCACCCCGGCAGGGTGGCGCATGGAGGCAGGGCCGGACGGCATTCCGGCGCGCACGACATGGCGGCTGATGGGGGAGGCCGGCGGCCTCGCCTGGCTGGAGCTGCAGCCCTGGACCGGGCGGACCCACCAGGTCCGGGTGCATTGCGCTGCGCTGGGCCACCCGGTCGCGGGCGACCCGGTTTATGGGCGCGGGGACGGGCCGATGCAGTTGCTGGCCCGGGCGATCTGCTTGCCGTTGACGCCGCCGGTCGCCGCCACGGCCCCGCCGCCGCCGCACATGCGGCCGGCGCTGCTGGCCTGCGGCTGGCCGGGCAATGGCGCGGGCGGCTGATCCACCAGGAACCACAGCCGGAACATCAGCGTCTCCTGCCAGGTCTGGCGCGACAGGCCGCCGAGCTGCAACGCCGCCAGGCGCTGCGGCACGCCGCCTTGCAGGCCGGCCTGCACCACGTCCAACGCCGCCGCCGCGTCCGGGGTGAGCAGGTCCGGCTGCGCCCGCAGGGCCGCCACATGGCTGCGCAGCACGGCCATGAACGCGCCGGGTCCGCGCCGCAGCGCCTCGAAGAACCGCCGCCGCATCGAGGCGGGCGCGCCTACAGCGTTGCTGCCATGCTGGCGATACAGCACCGTGGGCGTCGCGTCCGCCACCACCCGGCCGCCATGGGCGGAGACGACGAGGTAGCTCCACCAGTCGTGCAGCGTCGCCGGCGGCGGATGGCTGCCGGCCACCAGCCGCGCCGCGGCCCGGTTCAGCACGAGGGTGCAGCCGGTGGCGACGTTCTGGGTCAGCGCGGCGGGGAACCCCGGCGGCTGGTTGAGCCACGCCGAAAGGCCGATGTGCCGCAGCGCCTCATCGACTAGGAGCTGCCGGCTGCAATACAGCGCCGGGCGCGGGTCGGGCTGCAGCGCCGCGACCGCGCGGGCCAGCTTTTCCGGCAGCCACACGTCGTCCTGGTCGGCGAAGGCTACGGCGGCCACATCGGTCTTCGCCGCCGCCCGCAGCAGCGCCATGAAGCTTCCTGTCGGGCGCAGCCGGCCCGGCGGGTCCAGCACCGCATGGCACCGCCCGGCGCCGGGTCCCGCCATGAAGCGCCGCATGATGTCCACGGTGCCGTCGCCCGACCCGTCATCCCGCCAATACAGCACCCAATCCGCCACTGTCTGCCGCAGCAGGCTTTCGAGCTGGTCGTCGAGGAACTGCTCGCCGTTGAAGGTGGACAGCAGGATAGCCACCGTCGGCGTCCGGGCCGCGGGGAGCGTCCGCGCCGCGGTGAGCGGCGGGGCGAAGCTGGGATGGGGCGGCGCCGACACGGCCACCGGTCAAAGACGCGGCGAGGGCGTCGCCAGCAGTTCGGCGACCGTCCGCGACAGGCCGCCGCGCCACTCCGGCAGGCGCACGTCGAACACCTCCGACAGCTTCGTGCAATCGAGGCGGCTGTCCGGCGGGCGACGCGCCGGGGTGGGCCAATCCGACGTGGCGATGGCGTCCACGGCCGGCACCGGATGGCCGTAGCCGGCTGCCTCCTGGAACAGCGACTCGGCCAGGCCGTGCCAGGTGGTGGACCCGGCGCCGGCCGCGTGGAACACCCCGGCATAGCGGTCCTGCCACCCGTCCCGCAGCCGCGCCGCGACCGCCAGGACCGCCACCGCCAGGTCCCGCGCTGCGGTCGGGCAACCCTGCTGGTCCGCCACCACGCGCAGCCGGGCGTTCTTCTGCGCGGCTTTCTGGGCAGCGCCCAGCATGGTGCGGACGAAGTTCTTGCCGGTCGCCGAGTAAACCCAGGAAGTCCGCAGGACGATGGCCCGCGGCCACGCGGCCAGCACGGCCTGCTCCCCTTCGAGCTTCGTCGCGCCGTACACGCCAGTGGGGTTGGTGGGATCGGACTCGGTGTAGGGCGCGCCCTTGGTCCCGTCGAACACGTAGTCGGTCGAGACATGGATCAGCGGGATGCCGGCATCCGCGCAGTGCGCCGCGAGCGTCGCCGGGCCGTCGCGGTTGGCCCGGGCAGCCGCCTCGGGCTCGGCCTCCGCTGCATCGACCGCAGTCCAGGCGGCAGCGTTGACCACGAGGGTCGGCTGCATGGCCGCCACGCATTCCGCGATCGACGCGGGCCGGTCGAAATCGAACGACGGGCGGCCCACGCGGCGGATCACCGCGCCCCCTTCCTGCTCCATCGCCGTTGCGAGCTGCCCGGTGCCGCCGGTCACCATGATCGTCGTCATGGCCCTCAGACTAACCTGCTTTTCCCTGTGCTAAAAGGTTGGCGGACAGGCCAGCCGATCCAACTCCTGTTTCATTCGCAGCGATCACGCAAACGCCTCAGAACAACGGCGGCGCGTCGGCCCAGCGCGGCAGCAGCCGGTCCTTGTCGGACAGCACCGCCTCGTGTTCTGCCACCGGCCACGGCAGCGCCAGGTCCGGGTCGTTCCAGACGACGCCCCGCTCGGACGCGCGGTCGTACACGTCGGTCACTTTGTAAATGACCTCGGTGTCCGATTCGAGCGTGCAGAACCCGTGCAGGAACCCCGGCGGCACCCAGAGCTGCGCCCAGTTCTCCGCCGACAGCTCCGCCGCCGCCCACTGGCCGAAGGTCGGCGAGTCCCGGCGCGCGTCCACCGCCACGTCCCAGATCGCCCCCCCCACGCAGCGCACCAGCTTGCCCTGCGGATGCGGCGCCACCTGGCAATGCAGGCCGCGGACCACCCCGCGTTCCCGGGACAGGCTCTGGTTGTCCTGGATGAACGGCATGTCGATCCCCGCCTCGGCGAATCGGGGTGCGTTGAACACTTCCGAGAAGAAGCCCCGCGCGTCGCCGAACCGCGGCGGCGTGACCAGGATCAGGTCGGGGACCCGCAGGCGCTCGACCTTCATGCGTGCAGCCCGTCCGCGAGTTCCAGCAGCAGCCGTCCCAGCTCCGTCTTGCTCAGCCCCTTGGCCGCGCTGCGCAGCGTGTGGGCGTCGATGTAGCCCATGCGGAACGCTACCTCCTCCGGGCAGCCGACCAGCATGCCCTGGCGGTGCTGGATGGTCTGCACGAACGTCGCCGCCTGCAGCAGGCTGTCGGGCATCCCGGCGTCGAGCCACGCGCAGCCGCGGCCGAGCCTCTCGACGTGCAGCGTGCCCTCCTCCAAGTACATCTGGTTCAAGTCGGTGATCTCCAGCTCGCCGCGCGCCGAGGGCCTGATGCGCCGGGCCAGCTCGGTCACGCGGCGGTCGTAGAAATACAGCCCGGTCACCGCCCAGTTGGACTTCGGCGCGGCTGGCTTCTCGACGATTTCCTGGGCGCGCCCGCTCTCGTCGAAGGCGACGACGCCGTACCGCTCGGGGTCGCGCACCTGGTAGGCGAACACGGTGGCGCCCTCCGGCCGGGCCACGGCGGCGCGCAGCAGAACGCTCAGGTGGTCGCCGAAGATCAGGTTGTCGCCCAGAGCGAGCGCGCAGGGTTGGCCTTCAATCCAGTCCTCGCCGATGTGGAACGCCTGCGCCAAGCCCTCCGGCCTCGGCTGCTCGGCATAGGTGAAGCGCACCCCGAACCGCTCCCCGCTGCCCAGCAGCCGGCGGAACTGCGGCAGGTCCTCCGGGGTCGAGATGATCAGGATGTCCTTGATCCCCGCCAGCATCAGCACGGACAGCGGGTAATACACCATCGGCTTGTCATACACGGGCAGCAGTTGCTTGCTGCTGGCCAGCGTGATCGGGTGCAGCCTTGTGCCGCTGCCGCCGGCGAGCAGGATGCCTTTCATGGTCCCGGGCATGGTCGCGGGGCTCACGCCGCCGTCCCCAGCCGCTGCCCGGCGTAGCGGGCGGCGCGCACGCCCTCCCACCACGCCCGATGGTCCAAGTACCATTGCACCGTGCGCCGCAGCCCGGCGTCGAAGCCGTGCGGCGCGGTCCAGCCGAGCGCCGCCGCCGTGCGGGCCGGGTCGATCTCGTAGCGGAAGTCGTGGCCCGGGCGATCCGTCACGAAATGCACCAGCCGGGCGCGCGGCCCGGCGGGGTCCGGGACCAACTCGTCCAGCACCGCGCAGATGGCGTGCACGACCTGCAGGTTGGTGCGGGGCTGCCGGGCGCCGATGGCGAGGGTGGCGCCGGGTTCGGCATGTTCCAGGGCGCGGACCAGCGCCTCGGCGTGGTCATCGACGAACAGCCAATCCCGCTGGTTGGCTCCGTCGCCATAGACCGGCAAGGGCTTGCCTTCCAGCGCGTTCAGCGTGACCAGCGGGATCAGCTTCTCCGGGAATTGCCAGGGGCCATAGTTGTTGGTGGTGTTGGTGACGAACGCCGGCAAACCGTAGGTGTGCCACCAGGCGCGCACCAGGTGGTCGGACGCCGCCTTGCTCGCCGAGTACGGGCTGCGCGGGTCGTAGGGCGTGTCCTCCGTGAACGGCGGGTCGTCCGGGCCAAGTGCGCCGAACACCTCGTCCGTCGAGACGTGGTGGAAGCGGAAATGCTGCCGGGCGTCATGGCCGAGCGTCGCCCAATGGGCGCGGGCCGCTTCCAAAAGCACAAAGGTGCCGACGACGTTGGTCTGGATGAACGGCGCCGGGCCGTCGATGGAGCGGTCCACGTGGCTTTCGGCCGCGAGGTGCATGACGGCGTCGGGGCGGTGCGCCGCGAAGATCTCGCGCATGGCGGCGGCGTCGGTGATGTCGGCCCGGAGAAGCCGGTGGCGCGGATGGGCGCGCGCCTCCTCCAGCGCGTCCTCCGAGGCGGCGTAGGTCATCTTGTCCACGTTCACCACGTGATGGCCGGTGGCGCGGACCAGGTGGCGGACCACGGCCGAGCCGATGAAGCCGCATCCGCCGGTGAGGAGTATCCGCATGGGTCGGGGGTGTCCTGTTCACCGTTTCGCTGCTGCAAACTGCCAGCGATGCCGGAACGGGGCAATCGGCTTTTGACAGGAACGGCCATGCAAAGAAAGCCACGGCATGGTTGCGAAAGTGTCTCGCCAACCGGGCCGCGGTCGCGATATGTCCGTTAGGTCACACGGAACGGTTGCAGGCAAGGACCTGAATGGACACGCTGGCCGATATAGCTTCGGAGATTACGAGCGAGCCGGTCGTGTTGCAGGGCGGCGTGCTCTGCCTTCGACTCGGCGGCCGGGCGGTGCCGTTGCGGATGGGCACGGCGCCGGTCGAGAGCTTCGTCCCGGGATGGTGGCCGGCGTTCCTTTACACCGGGTTCTCCCCTTTCCACCTGCTGCAATTCGGCAGCGGCTCCGGCGAGGCTGCCGTCTGGATCGTCGATGCGGACGGCACCCGGCTTGGCGGGTCGGTGGGAGACTTGACGCCAGACGCCCGGGAAGCGCTGCGCGCCGCGGCCACGCCGCGGGTCGCGCGCTTGATGGATGCAGTGTTGCAACAGCCGGCGCTGTCGCTCGACCCGCAGGCCCGCGCGTTCCTGCGGCTGCCGGAGCCGTTCCGGCACGAGATCGGCCAGCTCTGCGCGGCGTCGGCGCTGCCCCCGGTGCGCCGGGTCGTGCTGGACGCGGCGCCGGACCCCTGGGATGGCGGATGGGGCCTGGACCGGGGGCATGTCGGGACGCTGCTGGCGGTGCCGTTCCAGGACCGGCTTCTTCAGGCATCGGAGGATGGGAGGCTGAGCTGGCCCAGCCCGGTGGACGGCCGGACGCTTGCTGTGCAGGGCAGCTTGTGCTCCGACGATTTCCGGTTTGCCTATCGGCTTGCTGATCCCACACGTGGGTTGGTGTGCTTCCTGATTGTGTCCCACCACCATTCGACGACCCTTGGGCTGTATCTGCCGGCTTTGCGTTTGCTGGTGATCCGCGACGGGTGGGCAGCAGGATGGCTGGACATCTACGTGCCCAGCGTGGCCGCTTGGCTCGTTCCGGCCGTCTGCCGGTTCGGGCACGCACTGGAAGGCTACTTCGGCGCGGGCGCCAACCGGGTTGCCAGCATCCTGCGCGGCTGGCCGTCCAACCACCTGGGCCATCAGCTTTGGAACGAGCTGAGCGGGATCGACCAGTTCCTGCGGGCTGTTTCCGGGCCGCATCTCCCCGAATGGATTGTGCCCGGCCCGGGAACCGAGCTTTGGGGGCCGATCGACCGGGTATTTCCGCAGCTTCAAGGCCGGGTGGACCGGTCCGCCCCCACGGTCGATGCCGCCGTTGCCGCGTCCTTCGAGACCGGCGCTTGCCTTGTACGGATCACGAGCGAATACGTTTCTGCGGGTCTGCGGGCCAGCTTGCAACGGAGCGTCGAGGCGGACCCGGTGCATGGCGAGGTCCGCCGGGTCATCGAGGGCCGGGCGCGGCCGGATGCGCCGGTGATCGTGGTCGGGTTGCGCGTTGAGAACCGGACGATGGTTGATCTTCTGGGCTTTTGCGAGGAGCTGCTGGAGCATGTGGCCGCCGCCTTCCCAGGCGCGATCCTCGTGTTGGACGGGCATAACTCCGGCCATGATGGCCGGGTGATCGTGAGCCACGGCGAACTGGGCGCGCGCCGCCCTCCTTTGGACGTGGAGCGGCAGATCGCGGCGCATCTGCGGCGCCTCCAGGTCGGGCGCGACGTGACGGTGGTGGACACGCTAGGCGCGCCGATCCGGGTGAGCCTGGCCTGGTGCGGGCAGGCGGACTGCTTCTTCTCGGTCTGGGGGGCGAGCCTTTCCAAATACCGCTGGGCCTGCAACAAGCCTGGGCTTGTCGTCACGAGTCGTTGGAACATGACGCATCGACCGGACTTGCACATCTACGACGCGCCGGAATTCATGGAAGCGCCGAGCGAGATGGCGTTTGTGGATGCCGAGTCTGTCCAGGATGATCCCACTGCGACACTTTTGGTGGATGTGGGGCCAGGGCAGCCGTCGTTCTTCAACTTTACAGTTCACGTTAGCCGGGCAATTCCACAGATTATGAAAACCGTCGAAGCTGCCGTAGCGAAGCAGCGCGTCATGCGAAGCATATCCATTTAGGCGCGTCGTAACTTGCCTGAATCTGTTCGGGATAAACGATGGTGCGCCGAAAGCAGAAGCGGATTAAAACTCGTGATGTTTACTTCCTTTTTGGATCAGGTCATCCCAAAGATGGGCGTGTCGTGAGATCGAATGGTTTCATACACTTCGATCTGGTAAAGATTGAAGAGGAAGAATACGCTCTTTGTTTCAATTTTGATGGGAAAGAGATAAGGTTGACCGGCTCTGGCTGCAGGGGCTGGTTCGAAGGGTGGCGGGCAGAACTCTTGTTCAGTGGTTTTGCTCCAGTTTTGGTTCTTCAGCTTGCGCATTCGGACGGGACCCGTGCGGTTTGGTATCTCGGCTCGGACGGGTCCAGATTGGCAGGGCACATCGACGAGCTCGACCACGGCACACGGCAACTCGTCCGGAACGCAGCAGCGCGGCTGCTTCGTCCTCTCACCCGCTCTTTACTTGAGGATGCCCAACCTCTTCTGAGTCCCATCGAGCAGGATTTTCTCTATTTAGCCCAAGAGATCAAGCTTGAGATTTTCGCCTCAGTTAAAGACCTGTTGTTGCCAGCACCCGAGACGCAGACGGTAAGCGGAAGTATCGGATATCTGCCGATAGCTGCAAGGGAGGGTTGCCAAGTTGTCCTGCCCTGCAAGTATCTCAATGCTACGTTGCAACACAAGTTCCAAGATACCCTTTTAGAGACCTTGCAGGCAGGACATCACACTTTTCGTATAGCAAGCCCCTTTGATGGTGATGCGCTTGAGGCGCAAGGCAGCTTATGCTTTGATGATTTTCATTTTGCATACAGATTTATCGACGAATCCCGCGATGTTGTATTTTATCTGATCGTGGGATACGAGGTGTCCCAGGCTTACTGTTTATACTTCCCTGTTGCAGACTTACTGATTTGCTTGCCGCAAGAAATTCAACTTAGTCAGCTAATAGCTAAGCATTTGGCGATCTGGCTTCCACAACATTTTATCCATTTCACGAGTGAGTACATCTCTTATCTGCAAGGGCCATGCTGCGGGATCACAAGTTTGTTGCGCGCTCCTCCCTGGACGCACATCGGCCATCAACTCTGGAACGAGCTTACAGGCATCGACAACATTCTGAAGAAAACTAACCTTGTTGGCAGCGTAGAATGGGTGGTCCCTGACGGCGAAAGAGCAGTTGAGTTTTATGGCCCAATCGACAAGCTGTTCCCACAGCTTCGAGGCCGGGTGCTGCGAGGACTGCGCAATGCCACCGATGCGATTCAATATGTTTACTCCAACAAACGGTTGGCGGTGCGCATTACGCAAAGCTTCGTGTCGGCTGACCTGCGGTCTCGTGTTCTCAACCATGCTGCTTCATCAGTTTCGACCAGCCGCGACCTGATGCGTCTCAAACACGGTGCGAAAAAACCGATCATCCTGCTTGGATTGCGGGTCGAGAACCGCACCTTGGTCAACCTAAGCAGCTTCTTCCATTTTTGCATTGAACGTATCTTGATGGCCTTTCCGGAGAGCAGGTTCATAATCGACGGCCACAACGTGGCGAGTGCCAGAGGCAGCAAATACAGAAGCCATGGCGAGTGTATAGATGAAGCTCGTATTGTAGAAAGAACTGAACAAGATATTTTCGAAAATCTGAAAGGCCATTTTGGAGATGATGTTGTCACAAACTCAGTTGGCCTCACCATCGCGGAAGCCCTTCAACTCGCCAACCAGTCCGACTTTTTCATATCTCCTTGGGGTGCCGGACTTGCGAAATATCGATGGGTTTGCAACAAGCCCGGGTTTATCATCACAAGTAAATGGAATTTGACGCGCAGGGCGGACCTCGGAATATATGACCGTCCCGACATGCTGGAAGAGCCAAGTCCCACTTACTGGATCGATGAAGCTTTGGTAACGGATCAGCCGGAAGCTCCCCGCATCGTGTCGGCTGGAGACCATCCGCAGTGGTCGAATTTCTCAGTCCATGAAGAACGGACCATCGAAAGCATATTGGAAGCACTCCGGCAGACTGTTGAACTCTGACCAGGCCGAGGCACCTGTTGAAGGCCCGGCAGAACGAAGGAGACCTCACCCTGAC
>CAXUIQ010000019.1:0-356 GCA_964250815.1 uncultured Acetobacteraceae bacterium | reverse complement strand
CGGCGAAACCGTTGTGGTGATCCAGCGGCGTTGACCGGCCAACAACAGCCTCATCCCTCACTCCCGATGGATCGGGTCCACCCAAGCCACCGTCTCTGGCCGCTCCACCCCCGCAATTTCCAGGTTCACCACCACCGCCTCGTTGTCGCTCCGCACCAGCACGCATTCCAGCGTTTCCGTGGCGCTCGCATTGATCTCCTGGTGCGGAACATACGGCGGCACGAAGATGAAGTCGCCCGGCCTGGCCTCCGCCACGAATTCCAGCGCGTCGCCCCACCGCATCCGGGCGCGTCCGCGCAGCACGTAGATCACGCTCTCCAGCGCGCCGTGGTGGTGCGCGCCGGTCTTGGCGTCGG
>CAXUIQ010000018.1:11597-20014 GCA_964250815.1 uncultured Acetobacteraceae bacterium | reverse complement strand
CCGCCGGCGGGGCCGGCTTGCGCCGCGGCAGCAGCGCCGCGCCGTGCCGCCCGATGAACCCGGTGTCCAGCTCGGCCGCGCCGAACGCCGGATGGCCCGCGATGCGGCGCAGCAGGCCGAGGTTGGTTTGCAGGCCGACGATCTGGTATTCCGACAGAGCATGGGCGAGGCGGCGCACCGCCGCGGGCCGGTCGCGGTCCCACGCGATCAGCTTGGCGATCATCGGGTCGTAGTGGACCCCGATCGAGTCGCCGGGCCGCACGCCGGCATCGACGCGCACGTGCGCGCCCTCAGCCGGCGCCTGGAGGTGCGCGAGCGTGCCCACGGCCGGCATGAAGTCGCGGTCGGGGTCCTCGGCATAGATCCGCGCCTCGATGGCGTGGCCGTCGATGCGCAACTGGTCCTGCGACAGTGGGAGCGGCGCGCCGTTGGCGACCAGCAGTTGCCACTCAACCAGATCCTGCCCGGTGACCATTTCCGTGACGGGGTGCTCGACTTGCAGCCGGGTGTTCATCTCCATGAAGAAGAACTCTTCGCCTGGATTCAGCTCCGCGCCGCTGCCCGCGGCGACGATGAACTCGACCGTCCCCGCGCCGACGTAGCCGATGGCACGGGCGGCGGCGCAGGCGGCCTCCCCCATGCTGGCGCGGCGCGCCGCGTCCATGCCGGGCGCCGGCGCTTCCTCGATCACCTTCTGGTGCCGGCGCTGGATGGAGCAGTCGCGCTCGAACAGGCTCACGACGTTGCCGTGGGCATCGGCGAACACCTGGATTTCGATGTGGCGCGGGCGGGTCAGGTAGCGCTCGATCAGCACGGTGTCGTCGCCGAAAGAGGAGCGCGCCTCCCCCTTGGCCAGCGCCAGCGCCTCGCCGAGGCCAGCGGGGCCGTCCACCACACGCATGCCCTTGCCGCCGCCGCCGGCGCTGGCCTTGATCAGCACGGGGTAGCCGATGCGCGCCGCCTCCCTCGCCAGGTGCGCCGGGTCCTGGTCCGCGCCGTGGTAGCCCGGCACCAGCGGCACGCCGGCCTGCTGCATCAGCGTCTTGGCCGCCGACTTGCTGCCCATGGCGCGGATCGCCTCTGGCGACGGACCGATGAACACGATGCCCGCATCGGCGCAGGCGGCGGCGAACTCGGCATTCTCGCTGAGGAAGCCGTAGCCGGGATGGATGGCCCGTGCGCCCGAACGCCGGGCCGCATCAAGGATGCGGCCGATGTGGAGGTAGCTGTCCCGCGCCGGCGCCGGGCCGATCAGGATGGCGCTGTCCGCCATGGCGGCGTGGAGCGCGTCCGCATCCGCCTCCGAATAGACCGCGACCGTGCGGATGCCGAGCCGCCGGGCGGTGCGGATCACCCGGCAGGCGATCTCCCCGCGGTTGGCGACCAGGATGGTGTCGAACATGCCCGTCACATCCGGAACAGGCCGAAGCCGCCGGCGGCGCTGTGCCGTTCGGCCCACGGCTCAATCGGCGCGTTCAGGCTGGCGGACACGCCGAGGCCGAGCACCAGGCGCGTGTCGGCCGGGTCGATCACCCCGTCGTCCCACAGCCGCGCGCTGGAATAGTACGGGTTTCCCTGCGCCTCGTATTGCGCCTCGATGGGTGCCTTGAAGGCGGCTTCCTCCTCCGCGGACCAAGGCTTGCCCTGTGCCTCCAGGTTGTCCCGCCGCAGCGTCGCGAGCACGGCCGCCGCCTGCACCCCGCCCATCACGGAGATGCGGGCGTTGGGCCACATCCACAGGAAGCGCGGCGAGTAGGCCCGGCCGCACATGCCGTAGTTGCCCGCGCCGAAGCTGCCGCCCACCACGACGGTGAACTTGGGCACGTTCGCGGTGGCCACCGCCGTCACCATCTTGGCCCCGTCCTTGGCGATGCCGCCGCTCTCGTACTTGCGGCCGACCATGAACCCGGTGATGTTCTGCAGGAACACCAACGGGATGCCGCGCTGCGCGCACAGCTCGATGAAGTGCGCGCCCTTCTGCGCGCTTTCGCTGAACAGGATGCCGTTGTTGGCGACGATGCCGACCGGGTAGCCCCAGATGCGGGCGAAGCCGGTCACCAGCGTCGGGCCATACAGGTGCTTGAACTCGTCCAGCTCGGACCCGTCCACGATCCGCGCGATCAGGGCGCGCACGTCGTACGGCTCCCGCACGTCGGCGGGCACAATCCCGTACAGGTCGTGGGTGGGAAACAGCGGCTCCCGCGGCGGCCGGATGTCGAGCGCGGGCCGCTTCACGCCGTTCAGCCCGGCCACGACCGACCGCGCGATGCCGAGCGCGTGGGCGTCGTTCTCCGCCAGGTGGTCGGTGACGCCGCTGATCCGGCTGTGCAGCTCGCCGCCGCCCAGGTCCTCCGCCGTCACCACTTCTCCGGTCGCGGCGCGCACCAAAGGCGGGCCGGCGAGGAAGATGGTGCCCTGGTTGCGCACGATCACGCTCTGGTCCGACATGGCCGGCACGTAGGCGCCGCCCGCGGTGCAGCTTCCCATCACCACCGCGACCTGCGGGATGCCGGCAGCCGACATCTGCGCCTGGTTGAAGAAGATGCGGCCGAAGTGGTCGCGGTCGGGGAACACCTCGTCCTGGTTCGGCAGGTTGGCGCCGCCGCTGTCCACCAGATAGATGCAAGGCAGGCGGTTCTGCTGCGCGATCTCCTGGGCACGCAGGTGCTTCTTCACCGTCATCGGGAAGTAGGTGCCGCCCTTCACCGTGGCGTCGTTCGCCACCACCATGCACTCGCGCCCGGCGATGCGGCCCACGCCGGTGATGATGCCCGCAGCCGGGATGTCGCCGCCGTACATCCCATGCGCCGCCAGTTGCGACAGTTCGAGGAATGGGCTGCCGGGGTCGGTCAGCATGCGCACGCGGTCCCGTGGCAGCAGCTTGCCGCGCCTGGTGTGGCGCTGGCGCGAGGCCTCGCCGCCGCCCAGCCTGATTTGGTCCACGGTGCGGCGCAACTCCCGGACCAGGGCACCCATCTGGTCGCTGTTGGCCGCGAATGCGGGGGACTGCACGTCCACGCCGCTGTCCAGCACCGTCACGGCAGCGCCCTGGGCAGCGGCGGAGCTGGCAGCGTTGCGGCGGAGTCGGTCATCCCGCCCTTTTAGCGGCCCAACTCCCCTTCGAGCAATGCACGAGCTGCCACGGAGAAGTCCTTGTCGCCCAGCCCAAGCTCTGCCAGCCGCGCGTAGGCCGCCCGTGCATGCTGCCCCAGGACGCCCGCCGCGCCGGTCGCGGCGGCTGCATCGGTTGCAAGCGTCAGGTCCTTCAGCATCAAGGACGCGGCGAACCCGGCCTGGTAGTCGCGGTTGGCGGGCGAGGCCGGCACCGGGCCGGGCACCGGGCAGTAGGAGGTGAGCGCCCAGCATTGCCCGGACGACGCCTTGCTGATGTCGAACAAGGCCTGGGCGGACAGGCCGAGCTTGTCGGCCAGGGCGAACGCTTCCGACACGGCCAGCATGGAGATGCCGAGGATCAGGTTGTTGCAGACCTTTGCCGCCTGCCCGGCCCCGGCGCCGCCGGCCAGGACAACCGTCTTGCCCATCGCCGAAAGCACCGGCTGCGCCCGCTCGAACGCGGCCGGCTCGCCGCCGACCATGAAGGTGAGCGTGCCCGCCGCGGCGCCCGACACGCCGCCGGACACCGGGGCGTCCAGCATGGCGAAGCCGCGAGATCCCGCTTGCTTTGCCATGTCCCGCGCCGTCCCGACATCGATGGTCGAGCAGTCGATCAGCAGCGCGCCCGGCGCCGCCCGCGCGAACACGCCGTCCGCCGCGGTCAACACCTCCCGCACATGCCGCCCGGCCGGCAGCATGGTGACGACGGCCTCGGCGCCGGCCACCGCGTCTGCTACCGATCCGGCCTTGACGCCCCCGCCCGCCGCCAGCGCGGCCAAAGCCGCGTCGGACAGGTCGAAGCCGCGGACGCCATGCCCGGCGCGGACCAAATTCGCCGCCATCGGGCCTCCCATGTTGCCCAAGCCGATGAACCCGATCGCCGCCATGCCGCGCTCCTGCTAACGGAACAAGACCAGCGCCTTGCTTAGCGTGATGTACACCCCCCAGGCCAGCGGCAAGCCCACGCAGGCCCATGCCACTGCCGCCGGAACCGTGAAGCCGCCGCGGCCGATGCCGTAGGAGCCGCCCCCAACCGTCGCAGCCTGTTGCGGGATGTCGGCGTCCTTGATGTACCAGCGCTCCGCGACCGGGCGGATCAGCAGGTTGGCCACGAAGCCCACCGCGAGGAACCCGGCCAGCACAAGCAGGGTGCGGTCATACACCTGTGCCCGCGGCACGCCGGCGGCGATCTGCGCCTCGCGGATCTGGTTGATCACGAGCGGGCCGAGCACGCCGGCTGTGGACCACGCCGTCAGCAGCCGCCCGTGGATCGCGCCGACGAACCGCGTGCCGAACATGTCGGCAAGGTACGCCGGCACGGTCGCGAACCCGCCGCCATACATCGACAGGGCCACGCACATCATCGCCACGAACAGCGCCTGCTGGCCGCCATGCGCGGCCCAAGGCGCCAGCGCATACACCGCGATGCCGAGCACGAAGAACGTCGCATAGGTGAGCTTCCGCCCGATCTTGTCGGAGAACGATGCCCAGAAGAACCGGCCGCCGATGTTGAACAGCGACAAGAGGCCCACGAAGCCCGCGGCGATCGTCGCCACTGCGACCTTCTGGCCCGCGTCCAGCGCGCCGAACCGCACGTCCGGCTGCCCGATCAGGGACCCCGCGAAGATTTCTTGCAGCATCGGCGAAGCGAGGCCGATCACGCCGATGCCGGCCGAGACGTTCAGGCAGAGTGCAATCCAGATCAGCCAGAACTGCGGCGTCTTGTGCGCGTCCTGCAGGCGCACGTTGCGCTGGGTGACCATGCCGCGCCGGGCTACTGGGGCCGTCCAGCCTTCGGGCGTCCAGTTGGCCGGCGGCACCCGGTAGCCGAAGCTGCCCGCCAGCATGAACACGGCATAAAGCGCCGCCAGCACCAGGAAGCACTGCCAGACGCCGACCGTATCAGGCCCGCGGAACCGGTTCATCAGCAGGTCGGCCAGGGGCGCGCCGATCAAAGCCCCGCCGCCGAAGCCCATGATCGCCATTCCCGTGGCCATGCCGCGCCGGTCCGGGAACCACTTGATCAAGGTCGAGACCGGCGAGATGTAGCCCAGGCCCAGGCCGATGCCGCCGATCACCCCGGAGCCGAGCCACAGCAGCCAAAGCTGGTGTACGTAAACGCCCAACGCCGAGATCGCGAGGCCGCCGCACCAGCACAGGGTGGCGGCGAACCCGGCCTTGCGTGGACCCGCCCGCTCCAGCCAGCCGCCCCAGATCGCAGCGGAGGAGCCAAGAAACACGAAGAACAGCGTGTACATCACGCTGACGTCGGAAACGCGCCAATCGCAGGACGTGGTGACCAACACTTGCAGCAGCGAGGTGTCCGCCGGGCAGGCAACCGGGGCCGCGACGCCCAGCGCCCGGGTAAGCGGCAGCCAGAACACCGAAAACCCGTAAGCCATGCCAATGCACAGATGGATCGCCAGCGCGGCCGGCGGCACCATCCAACGGTTGAACCCGGGCCGCGCCACGGTGCGGCTGCGGCTGAGCAGGCCGCCTTGGGCATCGCCCGCGTCCAACACAGTCGTTCCATCCATCAATTGACGTTCCCCTTCGGCCGCTTGCCCGCTGCGCGCGGCTGCTCGTTGATTTCCAGGCTGGATCAGGCTTCGTGATGCGTTGCTGCCTCTGCGATGCGGCCGGGATGGGTGAACACCTCAAACCCATCGTCCCGCGCGACGCCGGCAACCGTGATGCCGGCCTGGTCAGCGACCCGGAGCGCCAGCGCCGTCGGCGCCGAGACCGCCACCAGCACCGGGATGCCGATGCGGGCCGCCTTCTGCACCAGTTCCACCGAGACCCGGCTGGTCATCACCAGCAAGCCGGCCGCGGGGTCCACGCCGGCATGGGCCATGGCGCCACCGAGCTTGTCCAGCGCATTGTGCCGCCCCACGTCCTCCCGCACCAACGGCGCACCGCCGGGCTGCACGAACCCGGCGGCATGGACCGCCCGGGTTGTCCGGTTGAGCGCCTGGGCGGGGAACAGTGACGCTACAGCCGCCTGCACCTGCGCGGGCGAGAAGCGCAGGCCGGGGGGGACGGGCGGTGCGCCGCGCATCGCCTGGCTCAGGCTTTCAAGCCCGCACATGCCGCATCCCGTGGGTCCCGCCATTTGGCGCCGCCGGGCCTCGACCGCCTGCATCGCGGACGCCGAGATCCACATGCGCAACTCAATGCCGTGCGCCGCGGGGACGATTTCGAGTTCCTCGATCTCGGCGGCGCCGGCCACGATGCCCTCGGTGATGCTGAACCCGACGGCGAAATCCCGCAGGTCGCCAGGCGTCGCCATCATCACGGCATGGGCAATGCGGTTGTAGGAGAAGGCGATGGCCGTTTCTTCCGGCACCATGCGTTCGCTGGATGCGGACACGCCATTCCGCCACGCGACGACAGGCCGTGGTGCTGCCATGTCGGGAAGTGCCATGGAGGCCACGCCGGTACGTCGGACAAGATCCAGCACGCCGCCTCCTGGCCGTTCTCATTAATGAGATGATCATGTGGGATCAGCAGCGCCAGGCGCAAGGGAGGCGGATGCCAGCCTTCCATCCCGGCGAGCCGCGCAGGCTTGCGCCGCCCTTTTGCAATGCTGACTTATGCAGCGACACGCCCGCAAGGAGCCACTGAATGCCCGCACTCTCCGTCCTGGATCTCGCCCCCGTGCCGCAGGGATCGACGCCCGGCGACGCGCTGCGCAACGCACGCGACCTGGCGCAGCACGCCGAGCGCCTGGGATACCGGCGCTATTGGCTGGCCGAGCACCACAACATGGTCGGGATCGCCAGCGCCGCGACCGCCGTGGCCATCGGCTTCGTCGCGGGCGGCACCAGCACGATCCGGGTCGGCTCCGGCGGGGTCATGCTGCCCAACCACTCGCCGCTGGTGATCGCCGAGCAGTTCGGCACGCTGGAGTTGCTGCATCCGGGCCGGATCGACCTCGGCCTCGGGCGCGCCCCGGGCACGGACGGGCGCACCCTGCGCGCGCTGCGGCGCAACCCGGCCAGCGCCGACGAATTCCCGCAGGACGTGCTGGAACTCCAGGCCTTGCTGGGGCCTGTGCAGCCCGGCCAAGCGGTGCAGGCGGTGCCCGGCGCCGATACCCGCGTCCCGCTCTGGATCTTGGGGTCCAGCACCTACGGCGCGCAGCTCGCGGCCATGCTCGGTCTGCCCTATGCCTTCGCCTCGCACTTCGCGCCCGACGCGCTGCACCAGGCGCTCGCCATCTACCGTGCCCGCTTCGAGCCCGGCCAGATCGAGCGCCCGCACGCCATGGCGGGCGTGAACGTCATCGCCGCCGATACGGACGCGGCGGCGCGGCGGCTGTTCACCTCGGCGCAGCAGAGCTTCGCCAACATGTTCCGCGGCACCCGCGGCAAGCTGCCGCCGCCGATCGACGACATCGAGGCGTATTGGTCGCCCATGGAAAAGGCCCAAGCCAGCGCCATGCTGCGCTGCTCGGTCGTGGGCGGGCCGGAGACGGTGCGGCGCGGGCTGGCGCAGTTCCTGGAAGAGACCGGCGCCGACGAACTCATGGTCGCCTCCGCAGTCTGGGACCACGCGGCGCGCAAGCGGTCCTACCAGATCCTGGCCGAGGCCCACGCCGCGCTGCCGTTGGACCGCGTCGCCGCATGACCGACGACCCCGGCGCCGGCGCGCCGACCAAGCTCACGGCCTCGAAGCAGCGCTGGGCGCAGGAGGGCCGGTTCCTGACTGGCCAAGCCGCGCGGCCGGAAACGGAGCGGTTGCCGCCGGGCCAGCATCTGGTGACGAACTGGCCGGTGCTGGACCTGGGCCTGCACCCGGAGGTCCCGCTCTCGCGCTGGCGCTTGGAGGTGTTCGGCGCGGTTGAGCGGCCGGTCATCAACGCCTGGGACGGCGTGCTGACCCGCGACCTGCTGCAAGCAGTGGCGCCGCGGACGGCGGTACGGCACGTCTTGCTGCAAAGCTATGACGGCTACACCACGAACCTGCTGCTGGCCGATTTCGCGGCGGAGGGCGCGTTGCTGGCCCACCGCTGGCAAGGCGAGCCGCTCGCGCAGGTCCACGGCGGGCCGCTGCGGCTGGTGGTGCCGCACTTGTATTTCTGGAAGAGCGCCAAGTGGCTGCAGCGCATCGAGTTCCGGACCGACGACCGGCCGGGCTTCTGGGAGGTGCGGGGATACCACAACCGCGGCGACCCGTGGGCCGAACAACGGTATTCCGAGGAATAGGTTGGGTTTGGTCCACACGGTCAGGAGCCGGGGCGGGCCGCCCCGTGCAGGTCGGGCCGCCCATCCGGGGGGACGTTCAGCGTTACCGGCATGGCG
>CAXUIQ010000018.1:0-11587 GCA_964250815.1 uncultured Acetobacteraceae bacterium | reverse complement strand
GGGGGGGCGGCCGGGGGGGGGTAAGTTGCCGGGGGCCCGCCATGGCGGTCGCCAAGGAGGCATGACCCTTTGGGCCGCGCGGGTTTCAGGTTGCCGCGTTGGCCGGCTTGGGCTTCTTCTTGGCGGTGGGGCTTGCGGCGCTGAGCGTCTTGGCGGCTGCACTGCGGGCAGCCGGACTTTTCGCGGATTTCATGGTCTTGGCGGCGGCCTTGGTCTCCGGCGCAGCAGCCTTCGGTGCCGGAGCCTTCTTCGCGGCGGGCTTCGCTTCGACCGCCTTCGCCTTTGCGGCCGGCTTGGCCGGTTCGGCCTTGGTCTTGGCCGGCGCACGGGCTGCCAGAGCTTGCGCCCGCGGGCGCTTCGTTGTCTTGTCGTCGTTCATCAGGGATGCCTTCCTTGACGGGGTTGCATGACGCACGTCGCGGGGCACGGCGAGGCGCGGCGCGATGCCGAGCGAATCGTTTGCGTACCGACCGGGTTTACGTCACGCGGTGGTGGGGCTCATGTCAACGGAAACCAGCATTCCCTACAAATTTCGACATAAGTCGCGAGTTGATGCCCTTCCTCTGCTCCAGTTCGACGGGTTCCTGCTTGATCGGCCGTCCTTGATCATCGCCATCCGGCTGCCGTGTGGCCGGCACAGGGGCTTTTGCCAACAACCACTGATGTCAGAACAGAACTGCACCCTGTTCAGCGTTGGGAAAGCGGCACAAACGTGAGGTTTTCCGGACCGACATAGTTTGCTGCGGGGCGGATGATCTTGTTGTCCGCCCGCTGCTCCATGACGTGCGCCGCCCAGCCGCTGGTGCGCGAGATGACGAACAACGGCGTGAACATCGCCGTCGGCACGCCCATCTGGTGGTAGGAGACGGCGCTGAACCAATCGAGGTTCGCGAACATGCGCTTGGTGTCCCTCATCACCGCTTCGATCCGCTCCGCCACGTCGAAGCGGGTCATGTTGCCGGACGCCTGGCTCAGCCGCCGGGCGACCTCCTTGATGACGACGTTGCGGGGATCGGAGACCGTATAGACCGGGTGGCCGAAGCCGATCACCACCTCCTTGGCCGCGACCCGCGCCCGGATGTCCTCCTCCGCCGCATCGGCCGAGGCGTAGCGCTGCTGGATTTCCAGCGCGGCCTCGTTGGCGCCGCCGTGCTTCGGGCCGCGGAGCGCGCCGATGCCGGCGGTGATCGCGGAATACATGTCCGACCCGGTGCCGGCGACCACGCGGGCGGTGAAGGTGCTCGCGTTGAACTCGTGCTCCGCATACAGGATCAGCGAGGTGTGCATCGCCCGTTCCCACTCGGGACTGCAGGGCTTGCCGTGCAGCAGGTGCAGGAAGTGCGCGCCGATGCTGTCGTCGCCGGTCTCGGTCTGGATGCGGCGGCCGTTCTGCGTCCAATGGAACCAATACAGCAGCATGGAGCCGAGGCCCGCCATGAGCCGGTCGGCGATGTCGCGGGCGCCGGGCGGGTTGTGGTCCTCCTTTTCCGGCAAGGCGCAGCCGAGCGCGCTCACCGCCGTGCGCATCACGTCCATCGGGTGCGTCGCGGCCGGCAGCGCTTCCAGCACCTGGCGTACCGCGGCGGGGATGCCGCGCAGCGCCTTGAGCTTGGTCTTGTAGGCGCGCAGCTCCGCCGCATTGGGCAGCCAGCCATAGACCAGCAGGTGCGCGATCTCCTCGAACTCGCTGGTTTCCGCCACGTCCAGGATGTCGTAGCCGCGGTAGTGCAGGTCGTTGCCGGTGCGGCCCACGGTGCACAGCGCGGTGTTCCCGGCGACGACGCCTGAAAGGGCGACGGACTTCTTCGGCTTCGGGCCGGCTTGGGTTTCGGACATGTCTGTTCCCCTAGAAAATCCCGGGCTTGCCGGCCTGGACCGTGCCTTCGGGCATTGCAACGTTGAGGCGGTGCAGCTCGCCCGCCTTCAGGCCCGGCAGCTCTTCGCAGGCTTGCAGGAAACGGCCGGCCTCCGCGGGCGTGACCACCCCCTCGGTCATGACGCGGAACTTGTTGACGTAGTCCGGGCGCGTCCAGGGCGTCGCGCCCAGCGGGTGCGCGTTGGCGACCGCCATCTCGTCGGCGACCACGCTGCCGTCTTGCATCCGGATCTCGATCCGCCCGCCGAAGGCCAGGTCCTCGTGGCGGCGGGCATGGTAGCGCTCGGTCCACTTCGGGTCCTCGACGGTGCGGATCTTGTGCCACAGCGCCACGGTGTCCGGGCGCTGCGCCCGCTCCGGCGCGTAGGAGCGGACGTGGTGCCACTCGCCGTCCTGGAGCGCCACGGCGACGATGTACATGATCGAGTGGTCCAGCGTTTCCCGCGACGCATTCGGGTCCATCTTCTGCGGGTCGTTCGCCCCGGTGCCGATGACGTGGTGGGTGTGGTGGCTCGTCTCGATCACCACCTCCTTCACCGCATCCCAGTTGCGGACTTGCCGCCCCATGCGGAAGGCGAGGTCGATCAGCGCCTGGCTTTGGTACTCCGCCGAGTGCTGCTTGGTGTAGCTGTCCATGATGGCGCGCTTGGCCTCGCCCGGGCCGGGCAGCGGCACCCGGTAGTGCGCTTCGGGGCCGCCCAGCATCCAGGCGATCACGCTGTCCTCGCCCTCGTAGATCGGGGACGGCGCGCCCTCCCCGCGCATGGCGCGGTCCACCGCCTCGATGGCGAGCTTGCCGGCGTGGGACGGCGCGTAGGCCTTCCAGGAGCTGATCTCGCCCTTGCGGCTTTGCCTTGTGGTGAAGCTCACGTGCACCGCCTGCTGCACGGCCTGGTAGATGGTCGGGGTGTCCAGTCCCAAGAGGGTGCCGATGCCGGCGGCCTGGGCCGGGCACAGGTGGGCGATGTGGTCGATCTTGTGCTCGTGCAGGCAGATGGCGCGCACCAGGTCGATCTGGATCTCGTACCCGGTGGCGAGGCCGCGCAGCAGGTCGGCGCCGGACTTGTTCATCGTTTGGGCAACGGCGAGGATGGGCGGGATGTTGTCGCCAGGGTGGCTGTAGTCGGCGGCAAGGAACGTGTCGTGCATGTCCAGCTCGCGCACGGCGGTGCCGTTGGCCCAGGCCGCCCACTCGGGGCTGACCCGCACGGCGTCGCCCATGCCGAACACGGTGGCGCCGCCGTCCCGCCTGTGGCCCAGCGCCATGTCGCGGGCGCTGGCGCAGGAATGGCGGTTGACGCTGGCGATGGCCACGGCCGCGTTGTCGATGACCCGGTTCGCGATCATCTCGGCGGTGTCGTCCGGCACGGCGGCCGGGTCGGCGGCGACGGCCGCGATCTTCCACGCCAACTGGTCCTCCCGCGGCAGCTTCGACTTGGACGGGTGGACGCGGACATCGTGCGTCTGCATGGGGCGGGTTCCTGGATGGCTTGACGTGGCTGGGCGCTGGCGGATGCGGTCATAATGTCGCCGGGCTTGCTCGGCAACACACGACCAGGACAAGGCCTGGCCGCCCGCGCGCGTCCCGTCCAGGGGTCCCGCCGCAAGACCGGGCGCAGTCCGGCCCGGCGCGGAGCTTGGGTTGATCCCGGGCCTGCTTGGCCTCATCTGACCCTTGACCCTGGGCGCGCCAGGACCGAGCTTGCACCCTTCACCCCGGCACAAGAGGCTCACCGTGCCCGACCAGACCCCTCCCGTCCGCTGGCAGCCGGACCGCACGCCGTCCGCGCCGCCCTGGCCCGTGCCGCCACTGTCCACCGCGATGGGGCGCGGCTTGGCGGGCCGGTGCCCGGCGTGCGGGCAGACCCACTGCTTCAACGGCTACTTGAGCGTGGTGCCGGCCTGCGTGGCGTGCGGAGCGCCGCTGGGCCATTTCCGGGCGGATGACGCGCCGCCCTATTTCACCATCTTCATCGTGGGCCACATCGTCGTGGGCCTCATGTTCTGGGTGGACAGCGCGTTCAAGCCGGATCTTTGGGTGCACGCGGCGATCTGGCTGCCCGTTAGCCTCATCCTGACGCTTGCGCTGCTGCGTCCGGTCAAGGGGGCGACGCTCGGGCTGATGCTGAAGCTCGGCATGGCCAAGTCGGACGACGAGTGAGCGAGGACCTGGCCCCGCACCCCAAGGGACTCGACCGCGTCGTCCTGGCGGGAGAGGCGCTGACCCGGCTCAACCCGCTGCTGGACGCCGACCGGGCGCAGGCGGTCGCCGACCTGGAGTTTGAGAACCAGTTCCAGCTCTGCGGAACGTCCGGGCGGGCGGCGGTGCCGGGTCCCTACGTGCTGCACCTTTCGGTGCAGGAAGGGCGCCTGGTGTTCGACGTGCGGGACGCCGACGACGCGCCGTTGCAGATGCTGGTGCTGGCGCTCGGCCCGTTCCGCGGGCTGATCAAGGATTATCAACTTTTGGTGGACAGCCACATGCTGGCCGTGGAGGAAGGCCGGGAGCAGCGCATCCAGGCCATCGACATGGGCCGCCGCGGCTTGCACAACGAAGGGGCGGCCCTGCTGCGGGAACGGCTGGATGGCAAGGCCAGCATCGACCACGAGACGGCGCGGCGGCTGTTCACCTTGGTCTGCGTCCTGCACCAACGCATCTGAACGCCCGCATCTAGGAACGCGCATGAAGATCGACGGCACTCCCTATCGCGCCGTTTGGGTGGACGAGGGCGACCGGTGGTCCGTCCGCGTCATCGACCAGACGAAGTTGCCATGGTCCCTGGAGTTCCTGCGCCTCACCACGCTGCGGCAGGCCGCCCATGCCATCTCCAGCATGCAGATCCGCGGCGCGCCGCTGATCGGGGTGGTCGCGGCGTATGGCCTGGCGCTGGCCTTGCGCGACGACCCCGGCACCGACGCCATGGAGCGGGCGGCGACGCAGCTTGCGGGCACGCGGCCCACGGCGGTCAACCTGCGCTGGGCGCTCGACCGCATGCTGACGCGGCTGCGCAACACGGTCGCCGGGCAGCGCGTCGCCGCCGCCTACGCCGAGGCCGCCGCCATGGCGGACGAGGACGTGGAACGGAACGCCGCCATCGGGCGGCACGGCCTGCCGCTGATCCGGCAGGTGGCGGACGCGAAGGCCGGGGCGGCGCTGGGCGCGAAGCCGGGCGAGCCGGTCAACATCCTGACGCATTGCAACGCGGGCTGGCTCGCGACGGTGGATTGGGGCACGGCGCTGGCGCCCATCTACATGGCGCACGATGCCGGCCTGCCGGTGCACGTCTGGGTGGACGAGACCCGGCCGCGCAACCAGGGCGCGGCGCTGACCGCCTGGGAGCTGGGCAAGCACGGCGTGCCGCATACCGTGATCTCCGACAATGCCGGCGGCCACCTCATGCAGCACGGGCGGGTGGACCTGGCCATCGTGGGCGCCGACCGGGTCACGCGGACGGGGGACGCCGCCAACAAGATCGGCACCTACCTGAAGGCGCTGGCGGCCCATGACAACAAGGTGCCGTTCTGGGTGGCCGCGCCGTCCAGCACCATCGACTGGACGGTCTCGGACGGCGTGCGCGAGATCCCCATCGAGGAGCGCGACGCTGCGGAGGTCACGACGATCACCGGGCGCGGCACGGACGGCCGCCCCGCCACGGTCCGGGTCACGCCGACCAGCAGCCCGGCCGCGAACCCGGCCTTCGATGTCACCCCTGCCCGCCTGCTGACCGGGCTGATCACCGAGCGCGGACGGTGCGACGCGACGGCGGAGGGATTGCAGGCGATGTTCCGGGACCGGGTGTGATGTCCCGAGCCTCCCGCCGCGCCGGGGTTTAACCCGCGAGTTGAAATGATCGCGGAAACGTGCCATCACGCCGCGCATGGTTCTGCGCGGCTTGCCGCTCCTGCTCGTGCTGGCTGCCTGCGCGGCGCGCTCCGTGCCGCCAGTGGTGGGCGATGTGCTGCCCGCGATGCCGCCGACGGCCATTGACCAGCACGTCGCCGACTTCGCCAAGCGTCCGTTCGAGCCGTTCTCCCGCGCGAATGCCATCGGCATTGCGATGCGGGAATGGCGCGGCTTCGGCTCCCTGGTGGACGACGACCCGCCGGACAGCCATCCCCTGCCCCGCAGCCTGCGTCCGGACAAGCAGCCGGGCCTGTGGCAGCGCGTCGGCGAGTACTGGTGGCTCGGCCAGGACGCGGGAACGCAGGAAAGCGGGTGGACCAGCAAGTACGACGAGTTCGGCCAGCTCTACGGAGGGGACGCCCCGGCGTGGTCGGCGGCGTTCGTGTCCTATGTCATGCGCTCCGCCGGGGCCGGGCGGCGGTTCCCCTACTCGCCGCTTCATGCCGACTACATCAACGCGGCCGTGCAGGGCGCCGGCGTGCTGCGTGCGGAACGGCCCGAGGCTTACGCCCCGCAATCCGGCGACCTGATCTGCGTCAGCCGCGGCAGCACGCGGCACATGCGGTTCGAGGATCTGTCGGGCGCGCGGTTCTACGGGCATTGCGACATCGTGACGGCCGCGGCGCCGGGCCAGCTCACGACGGTCGGCGGCAACATCGGCGGCGGCGTCACGATGAAGCACGTGCCGACGACCGCCGAAGGCAGGTTGTCTGACGCAGGCGGGCGCGTGGTCGATCCGCGCTACGACTGGTTCGTCGTGCTGCGCGTGCTGTACGACGAGTAGAGGCTACCGTTGCCGCCAGGGCAGCGCGTCCGCCTTCCAGCCGGAGACCGTGCCGCGATGGCCGTCCTCGTCCGGCGGCCCTTCGAAGCCGTCCGCGATGTTGTAGGCATGGGGGAAGCCGGCCGCCTGCGCCGCCTGCGCCGCGGCCAGGCTGCGGACGCCGCTCCGGCACAGGAAGTAGATCTTGTGGGCCGGCGTCAGCCCGGCCTGCTTCATCTGATCGACGAAGCCCGCGTTGACCTGCATCGACGGAAAGAGCTGCCAGGGGATCAGCACCGGCCGCTTGCCGGCCGGCGCAAGGTCCGGCAGGCCGACATAGGCCCATTCGGCATCCGTGCGGACATCGACGACCTGTGCCTTCGGATCGGTGCGGAGCGCGTCCCAGACCTCCGTGGGGCTGACGTTCTCGATCATGCTGCATCCTCTCGTCGCGCCGAAGATGCCCCAGCATGTCCGAAAGCACAAACCGCAGGTGCTGCCCCCACCCCGGCGACCAGCGCGTCGATCAGCCGTGCGTAGCCGAGCAGGTGGTCCTCCATCCGCAGGTGCCGTTCGGCCCAGGCCCGCGCGGCGCGGCGCAGCCGGGCGGCCAGCACGGTGTCCTCAAGCATCTCCTGGATGCGCAACGCCAGGCTGGCGGGATCGAGGAAGGGCGTGAGCAGGCCCGTCCCGCCGTGGCTCACGAACTCCTGCACCGGCGCGGTGTCGCTGGCCACGAGGGCGCAGCCGGTGGCAAGCGCCTCGCGCAGGGACCACGACGCCACGAACGGGTAGGTGAGATAAACATGGGCGTCCGAACGCTGGAGCAGGCGCACGTAGTCGGCATAGTCCATCCGTCCGCAGAAATGCACGCGGCCCAGGTCGAGCGACGGGCCGACCTCCCGCAGCATGTGCTCCCGCCAGGTGCTGTCGGGAAGCCGCGCGCCGTAGCTGACGCCGTCGCTGCCGACCAGCGCGACTTGCACATCCGGCCGTGCCCGCAGCAGGGAGGGCAAGGCGCGCATGACGATGTGGAAGCCGCGGTAGGGTTCGAGGTCGCGGGCGACGTAGGTGACGAGCTTGCCCCCGGGCGGCACGACGAGCCTGCCATGCCGGAACGCCGTCCGCGCCGCGTCGGGCGCCGGGCAGCAGGTGTCGAGGTTGACGCCCTCCGGTAAAACGTCGATCCGGCCCCGCGCCCAATCGGGATAGGTTGACCGCTGGAACTGCGTGGGGGTGATGCCGCGGCCGGGGTTGCCGAGCGCCAGCAGGTTGACGGCGTTTTTGGCGCGGACCCGTGGCAGGCCCTCGGGCGGCGTCTGGAATTCGGGATCGAAGTTCACGTCGAAGCCTTCGACGTTGTAGTAGAATTCGCAATAGCCCAGAGTCGGAATGCCGGGCCATACGTCGCCCAGGTTCAGCATCTCCCCCCAGCCGTGGTGGCCGATGATGACGTCGGGGCAGAAGCCCAGCGATCTGAGGTTCGCCGCCACTTGCGCGACGCTTTGCGCCCGGGCCACCGCATGGTCGAACTCCTGGGCGTCGCGGTGGGTGGAGGGGTTGAGTTCGCCGGGTCCGCGGTAGGTCGCCTTGCGGACGCCGGGGATGAAGTTGGCGTTCTCCTGCGTGATGAAGACCAGCTCATGCCGGCCCATTGCCGCCAGGTGCCGCAGGACGTGCAGGAACTGGCCAGGGAAGTTCTGGTGGACGAACAGGAACCGCAAGGCAAGATAAGGGGGTCAGCGGCGGCGGGTCGTGGCCGGTGCTCGCTTGGCGGCCTCCTGCGCGATGGCTGGCGCGTCCGGCACGGACGACGCCGCTTTGCGACCGGTCTTCGCAGCGGCCTTCTTGCCGTTCGACGCTTCCGGCACCTTGCTCCTTGCATTCTTCGCGGAGGCGCCGGTTGCCGCCACGGCCCGGCCCTGGCCGCGTTCCGGCGTGGCCGCGGGCTGCGCCGGGCTGTCAGGCACCGACGCCTTTGCGATCCGCTCCAACGGTTCCAGCATGACCTGGAAAGCTTCCAGGGGCGAAAGGCTGGGCGCTTCGCAGACTTCCCCGTCCGGCACAGGCCCGACTTCGGTCCCGTCCACGAACGAGGCCGAGACCGACAGCTTGTGCGTCTTGGCCGCTGCGCCGCGCAGCCGGATGCGCAGGCCCAGGATCGGCAGCGACATGCCGCGGCTGCCGCAGAACTGCCCGCCCTCCGACCAGGGGGACTGCCAGTTGCGGCCCAGCACCGCCTGGTACTCGATGTCGGATGCGGCCACCCCGCCGGCAGGCATCAGGCCGAAGCCTTCGATCCAGCGCTTGCTGCCGCGTTCGCCCATCCAGCGCCCGAGCCGGCCGCCGACGTCGCCGCGCCCGTAGATATGGGCGGCCACCTCGATGTCCTTGGCTTGCACGGGCGGCTCCGCATGCTCCGGCGCGGTGTCGGCAGGCCGCGCCGGCGCCGCCGGGACTTCTGCGCCCGCATCGGTCAAGCGGATGACCTGCAGCTTCGGCGCGTCCTGCTGCCCGGACGGGTCCTGGTAGATCGTCACGAGCACCGGGGCGGCGCCACCCGTCACCCGGACCAAGGCCGCCCCATTGCCGCCGCCCAGCCACCCGCCGGGGTTGAAGCCGCTGATGTCCACGGTTCCGCCCGAACCGGCCGGCGCCGGCGCGGGAGAAAGGCGCACGCCGGGCAGGCCCGTCGCCGCGTCCGGCGGCGGCGCGCCGGGGCTGTTGAAGACGCAGAACAACCCGGCGTCCAGCGTCATCAAGTGCGCGGACACTTTCAGCTCGGTGATCGCCTGGGACGCAGCAGTGCTGGACATCGCTTTTCTCTCATGCTCGCAACCGTTCGGCGCGGTGCGGATTCGCTTGGTCACAAGGATAGCGAGGCCGCGGATGAGGGTGCAAGCCGTGGTTGTGTAAATTTTGTCCTAACCGGCGGATCAACAGGCGCAAGTTGCAATTGGAGCAACGCATCGTTCACCGCTTGTGCCCGCAAGCCGAGCGGCAGCAGCCAGCCGCGGCCGGTGCGGCGGATGCGCTCGGCCTGCGCCCCCAGGTCGAAGGCCGCCGCTCCCAGTCCGGCCTGCCAGGCGCGGCTCAGCGCGAAGCACCACGTTTCCGGCCACACCGAGGGCAGGAAGGCGAGGTGCGCCGCCTGGGCCCGGATCAGCGGAACCGCGTCGGCCTCCGCATACTCGCCGGTGATGAACACCGGGCCCGCGTCCAGCATCCGCGTGTCGTCGGCGGTATAGCCCACGACGATGAACTCGATCGGCAACGACCGCGCACGCGCATCCCGCGCGCAGGCCAACAGGACCTCGTAGCCCTTTTCCAACCCGATCGCCCCGACGACGCAGACCCGGCGGACGGCGCCGCCTGACGGCATGGGCGCGGGCGGCGGCGGGGCGGCGTCGTCCTCCAAACCTTGCACGACAGGCGAGACGCCGGGGAAATGCCGGCGGATGCGCGCCGCCGCGTCCGTGGACGGGGCGAACACCTGGCGGGCCGATCCCAGCTCGTCCGCCGAGCGCGCCAGCAGCGCAGGCACCCCGATGTCCTCATGCAGGTTGCTGCCGAGGTCGGCGACGCAGGCCTCGCAGCCGGCAACGTCGGGTTCCCCGCAGTAGCGCCGGCCGGTGCTGACCAGCGCGATGCGTTGGCAGAACCAGGCATAGTCATGCACGAACGCATCGACCGGCAGGCGGAGCAGGCGCCGCAGCTCAAGGATCGAGTGGTGATGGCCCAGCAGGTGGTGCAGTTCCAGAAGGCGCGGCCGGTCGGGACGCAGCAGCTTCGCAAGCTCCGGCAGTTCGCCCGGGATGGCGTAGGTCAAGTTGGGATACGGGGCGTCCTCCGTCTCGATGCGGCAGGTGTTCTGCCGCGGCGCGCCGGGGCGCAGCACGATGGGGCGCAGCCCGGCCGCTGCATGGGCCGCGCCGCGCTCCGCCACCACGCGGTCCACGCCGCCGCCGCCGCCGTGGGTAACCAGGAGGGCCGCGCCCGCACGGGACCGCCCGGCAGCCCAGCGCAGGGCGTCCATGCGGCGCCGGGCGGGCGCCAGCGGATCGACGGCGATGTGGGCCGCGACCAGCGCATCGTAGCCGGGGTGCAGCCGGTTCAGCACGCTGAGGTTGCGCCGTATCAACTCATGCCGCGCCGCGCCGAAGGACTGCCCGCCGACATGCGCCACGAACACGCCAAGCGCCGCCACGCTGCGCCAGCCGAGATGCCGGGCGCGCATGCACAGGTCGTTCTCCTCGCCGTAGCCCTGGGCGAAGCAGTCCTCGCGGAACAGCCCGGCCTCCTCCAGGCAATCCCGCCGCAGATATAGGCAGAACCCGACGCCGGTGGGGACATCGACAACCGTGTCGCCGCTGGCCTGCTGCGCCAAGGCGTCCGCAGCGATGGTCTCGGCCAGGTCCGGGATGGCGTTGCCGCCGTCCCGGTTGGGGTAGCTCATGATGGTGGCGTCGTTCGACAGCGGCGTCACGGTGCCGATGTCGGGCGCCGCATAGGCGGCCGCGCGCAACCGGTCGAGCCAGCCCGGCGGCACCAGCGTGTCGCTGTTCAGCAGCACGGCGTCCCGGGGTGCGCAGGCCCGCAGCCCGGCGTTCGCTGCGCCGGGGAAGCCGCGGTTCTCCGGCAGGCGGAGCAGGCGGATGCGCTTCCGCCGCGCGAGCGCCTCTAGCGCCGCCACGAGGCCAGGCTCGGGCGAAGCATCGTCGATCACCCAAACGCGGGTGCCGCGCGGCCCCGACGCCCGCACCGAGTCGAGGCATTCCAAGGTTTGCGCCCGACCGCGGTAGGCCGGCACCACCACGTCAACCGGACGCGGACGCGCGCCGGGCCGGGCGGCCTGCGGCACGGCGGCGTCGGCCAGGATGGGGGCATGGCCCGGGGCTGCCGCGGGAAGCTGCACGGCCCGGGCGAGGGCTGCGGCGGCCCGCGTTTCCATGGCCGGATCGAGCGGGCTGCCGAGGAGGTGCCGTCCGGACGGAGTGAGCACGGACACCGCGCCGTCCTGCGCAACGGACTCGGCTGGAAGCGG